>CAZTPE010000033.1:11173-14401 GCA_964614545.1 uncultured Ectothiorhodospiraceae bacterium | reverse complement strand
GTGGTGCTGGCAGCCACCATTCCGCTGCTATATGTGGTCTGGAACAGCCTGCAACTGAGCGGTCCGCAATGGGCGGGGTTATGGACCTCGCGCCTGCCGGCACTGCTATGGAATACCCTCTCGCTGGCCCTGCTGGTAGCCATCGGCAGCGTACTGCTGGGTGTCTCCAGCGCCTGGCTGATTGCCCGGCGAGAATTCGCTGGCCGACGACTGGCCGTGTGGCTAATGGTGCTGCCGCTGACTATCCCCACCTACGTCTTCGCCCATATTTACACCACCCTGCTGGAAGACGACGGCTGGCTCGGCCAACTGTGGATCGCCCTGTTTGGCAGCGACCAATACCTGCCCGACCTGTTCAACGTCTGGGGCGCTACCCTGATTCTGACCCTGGCGGGCTTTTCTTACGTTTTTCTGCTCGCGCATTCAGCGCTGGGGGTTTCCACCCGCAGCCTGGAGGAGGCCGCACGCATCCAGGGCGCCTCGCGCACTGAGGTGTTCTGGCGCATCAACCTGCCCCTGCTGCGCCCGGCCATCTCCGCTGCGCTGGCGGTGGTAGTGCTGCACGTGTTGTCCGATTTCGGCGCCGTGAGCATGCTGCAATATCAGACCTTCACCCTGAGTATTTATCTGCAAATGAGCGGCCGCTTCGACTACCAGGCCGCCGCTGGGCTGTCGCTGGTGCTGGTGCTGCTGAGTCTCACCTTCCTGCTGCTGGAGCGCTTCTTCCGCAGCCGTCAGCGCTACTACTCGACCCGTCAGCCGCGCCGCCAGCCGCGCCGCCGCGCCAATGCGCTGGAGACCGGCCTGATCTGGGGCTGGCTGGGGCTGATCACCCTGCTGGCCTTCGGCCTGCCGCTGGCGTGGATGCTGAGCTGGAGCTGGGTGGCCTGGCAGGAACAGCTCATCGATGCGGAATTCTGGGGCTATGTGCGCAACTCACTGCTGGTTGCCGTACTGGCCGCCAGCGTGGCGCTGGTTGTTGCCCTGCCCGTGGCCCTCTATCACGCCCGCAAGCGCAACCTGCTGGGTGGCGTCCTGCTGCAGCTCTCCAGTGTCGGCTTCGTGCTGCCCGGGCCGGTCATCGCCCTCGGCATCCTCAGCTTTTTCCTCGCCCAGCTGCCGTTGCTCTACGGCGGCATGGCGGCGCTGGTGATCGCCCTGGTGATCCGCTTCCTGCCGCTGGCGGTGCAATCACAGGACGCCGCCATGGCCCAGCTCACCCCCTCCCTCGAACAGGCCAGCCGCAGCCTTGGCGCGGGGCCGCTGGAGACCCTGTGGCACATCACCCTGCCGATGATCCGTGGCGGTATGGCCACCGCCTGGGTGCTTGTGTTCATCGATGCATTGAAGGAATTGCCGGCGACTCTGATCCTGCGCCCCACCGGCTTCGACACCCTGCCGGTGCGAATCTGGATCGAGGCCAGTGAGGAGATGCTGGAACTGGCCGCTCCGGCGGCGCTGATGCTGGTGATCGGCACCCTGCCGGTGTTGTGGATCCTGCTGCGCGGCGAACGGCGTGGAGGGGGGTGATGTTAATCTGTAACAAAAGGCTCAAGCCACTTCCGTTGTAGGGTGGGCACTGCCCACCGCATATCCCATGCGGCTTATCATGGTGGGCGGTGCCCACCCTACAAAGCGATCACCCCACCATCAAATAATCCATTCCTCGCCGATAGCCCATCGTCGCCAGCCTCGAGGAGATATTCTCGCGCGCACCATGATTGGTGACGTAGGACAACACAAAGGGCCGCTCGTCACGTGCTAGCCACTCGGGTGGCACCACTGGCACGCCCTGCAGGCGGTTGCCGATCTTGCGCGGGTCGATGTCCACCCAGGCGATGGGCGCAAAACCCTGTTTGATGAGCAGATTGCAACGGCGACGGGTCTTGCGGCCGGCGCCCCAAAAGGCCAGGGGCCGGCCCTGCAGGCGGGGGTCGCGGGCCAGATAAGCGGTACGCAGGCGGTCGAAGGCCTCGCGCGTGCAGCGCGGATCGGTGCGCGACAGACGACCCTCGCTGTCGCGCCAGTCCAGCAGCACCTGCGGCAGCTTGGACATCCTCACCCCGCGCTGGGCCAGGCGCAGCCAGAGGTCATAGTCTTCGGGAAAAATGCCCGTACGGTAGCCGCCGGCGGCCTGTACCACAGCGCGGCGAAACATCACTGAGGGGTGGGCGAAGGGGGATTCGACGTAGATTTCGTCGCTGATGGTGGCAGGGTCACAGCAGGCATTCTGCCAGCGGATGTATTCGCGGAAGCCGGCCTGGATGTACCCTTCGGAAAACAGTTGCACTTGTGTGGCCAACAGGCCGAGGGCCGGGTCGGCGGCCAGGCCTGCCACCTGCGCGGCGAGGCGCTCCGGGTGCATGCGGTCGTCGCCATCCATGCGCGCGATAAGCGGCGCGCGGGCCTCGGCCAGACCGTGGTTGAGGGCCGCCACCAGACCCAGCGGGGGTTGGTGGATAAGCCGGATACGGTGGTCATCTGCCGCACGGCGGGCGACAAGGGCAGCGGACGCGTCCTGCGAGCCGTCGTCGATAGCCAGCAGTTCGTAGTGGGTGAGGGTCTGCGCAGCGATGGAGTCGAGGCACTCACCGAGGGTTTCCCTCGCATCGCGGAACGGCAGAACGATGCTGACCGGTGGTGTCTTCATGGGCCGACAGTGACAGGCATCACGCTACTTCACCACAGAGGCACGAAGGCCACAGAGAAAACCCTTTGAAGATCAAAGGCTGCCTCGTCATTCCGGTGCAGACCGGGATCCAGGAAAGGGGGTTTTGAGCACTGGATTCCGGGTCTACGCTGCGCTTAGCCCGGAATGACGGACAATCTGTATTTCTCTATGGTTTCCGTGCCTCTGTGGTAAACATTTTTTAGCGGAAATGATCAGTTCTTAAGCAGGTCGGCGACCTTCTGCAGCTTGCCGCGCACCTCGGTGGCCAGGGATACGATATCGTCGCGGTCCACCAAACCCAGCACGGCATTGGGGTCCATGAACAGCACGCTGACGCTGCCATCATCTTCCTCGCGCACCAGCACGTTGCAGGGCAGCAGTAGTCCGATGTCGGGTTCGGCCTCGATGGCCTGGTTGGCCAGCACCGGATTGCAGGCGCCGAGGATGGTGTAGGGGCGGCGATCCACGTCGATCTTCTTTTTCAGCGTGGCCTTGACGTCGATGGTGGTGAGCACACCGAAGCCCTCGGTCTTGAGTGCCTCGATGGTCTTTTCGAT
>CAZTPE010000033.1:0-11073 GCA_964614545.1 uncultured Ectothiorhodospiraceae bacterium | reverse complement strand
GTTAATAGTCTTAAAGCCGCTGGAAAATGAGGCCGATAAGTGCCTGTCTCAGCCAGTGGTTTCGTCAGGATGAATAAAAACACCAGCCTCGACAAGGCGCAACAGGTTCTTCGGCAGCTGCGGGACAATTTTCTTGAGGAGCTGCCGGAGCGCTGCGATGCCATTGAGGAAGGCATCCTGGCCCTGGGGCAGGATGTTGAGGGCAAGCACTTTCAGCGCCTGTTCCGTGAGGTCCACAGTCTCAAGGGCAGCGCCGGCACCCACGGCATCGCGGCCATCAGCACCATCTGCCACCAGCTGGAAGATGGCCTCACTACTGCCCAGGAAACCACCGCACACGCGTCCGAGCGCATTGACCTCTTCCTGCGCTATCTGGATCTGATCCATCGTTGCATCGAGATCACCCACGACAAGCGGCCCAACTATGCCGAGATCGAACAGGCCCTGGAAGACATCCGGCGCGACAGTTCACCACACCTGCTGAGTGGGCTGATTGTGGAGAACTCCTCCGCCATGACGGCCCTCTATCAGGAGGCGCTGGCGAACCAGCCGGTGCAACTCGCCGTCGAGCAGGACGGTATGGTGGCACTGAACCGCCTGCTGCACGAGCGTTTCGACCTGCTCATCATGGGTGCCGAGACACCTACCCTGAATGGCCTCGGCGTGCTCTATGCCCTGCGTGCCGCTAACGGCATCAATCGCCATATCAAAGTCATCCTGGTGAGTTCCAGTCAGCGGCAGAACTTTGCACCAAAGCTGGAACCGGACGTGCTGGTGCCGCGCGGCCCGCAGATGATTCCCCGCCTTGCCGAGGTGGTTGCCGAGATTGCCCGGCAGGCGCGGCCCTGAGCTCCATGAACACTTATCACCACGCCGCCCACACGGCATTGCTGTTGGCCCTTGCCCCGTGGATCCCGGAGGCCCACGGCGCCACCAGCTTGTCCGGCATCCATACCGGCACTGCTGTAACACTGGTGCTTAGCGCCATCGTCGTGCTGGTGGCGGGGCTGGCCCTACACCGTGAGCATCGCCTGCGGGAAACCGTCGAGGAGGCACTGGATGCCAGCAAGATCCGTGAGCAGGCGCTGATCGACACCATGGTAGATGCCGTGATCATCATTGATGACATCGGCACGATACAAAATTTCAACCCGGCGGCAGAGGCCATGTTCGGCTATATCGCCGATGAGGTGATCGGTGAGAACATCCGTATGCTGATGCCGGAGCCCCACCACAGCGCACACGACGGCTATCTCGCCCATCATAGGGAAACCGGCTCGCGCCACGTGCTGGGTAGGCGCAGTGAGGTCGAGGCACAACGCCGTGACGGCAGTCTATTTCCCATCGAGCTGGCCGTCACCGACATGAAGATCCACGGCCAGCCCCTGTTCAGCGGTCTGCTGCGCGATATCACCGAGCGTCGTAAGGTAGACCGGCTCAAGGACGAATTCATCGCCTCCATCAGCCATGAACTGCGTACCCCTTTGACCGCCATCCGCGGCTCCCTCGGTCTGATCAGCGGTGGTGCGCTGGGCGAGTTGCCGGCGCGGGCCATCGCCCTGATCCTGCTTGCCCACGACAACAGTGAACGTCTGTCGGTGCTCGTTGACGACCTACTGGATATGGAGCAGATAGACTCGGGGCGGATGGAATTCCACTTTGATGAGATGGCACTGATGCCCGTCATCGAGGCGTCTATCGACAGCAATACCCGCTGGGCCGAGAAACACGGTGTGCGCTGCCGCATCGGCCAGCGCCTTGAACAGGCCCGGGTGTATGCCGACCGCCAGCGCCTGTTGCAGGTACTGAACAACCTGCTTTCCAACGCCTGCAAGTTCTCGCCCAGGGACAGCGTGGTGGACATCGACATCACGTGCCACAAGGGCCAGGTTCGTATCAGCATCAGTGACCGGGGCCCCGGTATCGCCGAGAACCTCCGTCCCCGGCTGTTCACAAAATTCGTTCAGGGTGATACCGGCAATACCCGCCGAACCGGTGGCACCGGACTGGGTCTGTGCATCAGCAAGGCCATCGTCGAACGGCACGGTGGAGGAATTGGTTTTATCCCAGGGGCCGGGGTTGGCACGACGTTTTATTTTGAATTACCCGAGGCCGGCGCTGCATTGAGCGATGCTTAAATCCGTGGCGCCATTCACCGGGAAAATAAAGGAAGAAACACATGAGCAGTAACGAGTTAAAACGCATTATCTTTATCGAGGACGAGGCCGACATCCAGGCCGTCGCTCAGGTGGCCCTTGAGGTCGTGGGCGGCTTCACGGTGAAGATCTGCAGTTCTGGCGAAGAGGCCCTGCAAGCCGCCGAGGCATTTGCTCCCCAGTTGATCCTCTCCGATGTAATGATGCCCGGCATGGATGGCCCCGCGACCCTTATTGCCCTACGCCAGCAACCGATGTTGGCGGATACCCCCGCCATTTTCATGACCGCCAAGGTGCAACCACAGGAGGTGGAACAATTGCGTGCCGCCGGCGCCATCGAGGTCATTGCCAAGCCTTTTGATCCCATGAGCCTGGCCCAGCAGATCAGGGATATCTGGCGACAAAGCCATGCCTGACGAGCACGACATCCAGACCCGCCTCAAGGCCCTGCGCGAGGCCTACGCCAAACAACTGCCGGACAAGCTGACAGATGTGGCCCGGCAGTGGGCCGGGATGCAAGGACAGCCCTGGGATTTCGAGCGGGCCAAAACCCTGCACCGCAGCATGCACACCCTGGCCGGCTCTGCGCCGACCTTCGGCTTTGATGACGTCGGCCAGCGGGCACGCCACGCCGAACACCTGCTGAAGGCATGGCTCAGCGAGCAGCATATACCCGGCCAACATGAAATCGCCGGACTGGATATGCATATCCACACCCTCTGCAACGACCGCGACAGTGCCCTGCAATCACCACAGCCTCTGGCTGCGGACACGGTAGCACCCACCTACCTGCCGGAGCGGCGTCTGCTGTTCCTTATTGACAACGATGAGGCCATAATCGACAGGCTTCCACAGCAGCTTAGCCATTTTGATTATCAGGTGCGGGTGTTCCGCGATGCCGGCGGCCTTGACGAGGCTTTCGCCGAAGAGCGTCCAGCGGCGCTGATCGTCAATCCCGAGCTGGACGACACCCGGCAGGGAGGCTCAGCGCTGGTGCGTGGCCTCAAGGCGCGCTACGGGCAGAACCTGCCGGTGATCTTCATCTCCACCCTCAACGATTTTGATGCGCGACTGCAGGCGGTGCGCTCTGACGGTGACGCCTATTTCGTCAAGCCTATCGATATCGCACCCTTGGTGGACCGCCTCGACCAGATCACCCAGAGCCGTTTGAGTGAGGCCTACCGTGTGTTGGTGGTGGAGGACGACCCGGACCTGGCCGCGCACTATGCGCTGACCCTGCAACAGGCCGGCATGGACACCACCATCCTGGCTCACCCGGAGGACATCCTCACCACTCTCGCCGACGTGCGCCCGGAACTAATTTTGATGGACGTCTACATGCCCCGGTGCTCGGGCCTGGAGCTGGCCCGGATGATCCGCCAGCAAGATGCCTGGTTGAGCATTCCCATCGTTTTTCTCTCTTCGGAAACCGATACGGAAAAACAATTCAGTGCCATGCGCATCGGTGGTGACGACTTCCTCACCAAGCCCATTGATGATCGGCATCTGGTCGCCTCGGTCAGTATCCGCGCCGAACGCGCGCGTACCCTCAACATGCTGATGGTGCAGGACAGCCTCACCGGCCTGCTCAAGCACACCAAAATCAAGGAAAAACTGGCTGCGGATGCCTCGCGTGCCAGCCGCGCCGGTGAACTGCTGGTATTCGGCATGATCGACATCGATCACTTCAAGGTCGTCAATGACCGATACGGCCACCTCAGCGGCGACCGTGTCATCAAGAGCCTGGCGCGACTGCTACGGCAGCGCCTGCGGCAAAGCGACGGCATCGGCCGTTACGGCGGAGAGGAATTTGCCGTGGTGCTGCCAGGTTGCAGCCTGGCATCGGCCAAACAGGTGCTGAACCAGATCCGCGAGGGCTTCGCCAAACTGCGCTTCCGCTATGGCGATGAGGAGTTTTCCGTCACCCTCAGCGCCGGCATCGCCAGTGTGGAACAATTCCGCGATGCCGAGGGTATCAACCGTGCCGCCGATGAGGCCCTCTACGAGGCCAAACGGGCGGGGCGCAACCGGGTGGTGCTCTGCCAGGCGCCGGCGGCGAAATTTCCGGAGCGTTGCTGAGCGCCGCTTGGTGTGTGACACCGCAGAGCAGTGTTACAAGTAAAAACAGGCAGCACCGTAGGCTGGGCACCGCCCACCGAGTGCTCTTGCCAATGCTCCCTGGTGGGCAATGCCCACCCTACAACATCGGGCGGTTGTGGAATTCCAGCACCAGACCGCGCTCGCCCTGCCGGCAGCGGGTAAAACAGGCATTGTTCACCGCCACACGATAGGCGCACGCCAGATCGGCTTGTAGTACATGCGCCATCACGGCACGAATCACCCCGGCGTGGGCCACGACCAGCACCCGCTCTCCGGCAAACCCTTCCAGGCAATCATCGAAGGCCCTGGCGACCCGGGTGACGAAGTCCGCCAACGGCTCAGCACCGGGTGGGCGACAGTGCACCGGGTCGTGGAAAAAAGCTGCGTATTCGTCCGGATTGTCATGTTGAATCTGCGCCGGCGTACGCCCCTCCCAGCTACCGAAGCCCACCTCGCGGAAGCGCGCATCCACCGCCACCGGCAGACCATGGCGTGTACCCAACGCCTCGGCAAAATCACGGCAGCGGATCAGTGGCGAGCTGACGATGCGTGTCCATGGGCAACCCTCGGCCGACTCACTACCCACCGCCGCCCACATCTGCGTCCAACCCTTCTCGCTCAGCGGATCGTCGATGCCGTGGCCGCGATAGGCACGCCCGCCCTCGGGCGTACCGTGGCGCAGCAGGTCGATGATGGTGTTGCTCATGGGGTCTCCGCTGTTTCGTTAGAGGTGCCGGTGATTGTAACCCGGGCGGGTTTGCTTGCGGGGTTGTGGCCGAACACATTGTGCGCCCCTTGAAGGAGTATGCATAGCAGCCTAATATTGTATGCATCACCTAGGAGGCGAAGATGAGAACCACGCTTGATTTACCCGAGGATTTACTGAAAGAGGCCATGAAGGTAACCCACACAAACACCAAGACAGGGGTTATTGTCAAAGCGCTGGAGGAATTGGTCCGAAAGTCAAAGATTTCCGATATCAAAAAATATAAGGGAAAAATTGACCTGGAGATCAACCTCGATGAAATCAGAGACCGCCATTAATGGTGGTCCTGGTAGATACCTCAATATGGATTGATTACTTCCGGGGTGGTGACAGTTCCAGGGAGATGGATTATCTGATCGATGAAAATCTCATCGTCAGCAACGAAATAATCCTGGCGGAGCTGGTACCTTATTTGAAAATGAAGAAGCAAATGAAAGTCGTTAAATTGCTTCATGAGGTGAGTCGGATTTCACTGGATATTTGCTGGGAAGAAATCATTGAATATCAAGTAAAGTGTTTGAAGGCTGGTGCAAACGGAGTGGGAATCCCTGATCTGATTATTGCGCAAAATGCAAGACAGAACAGTTGCAAGATCTATTCAATCGACAAGAACTTTCGTTTTTTAAGCCAGATATTAAAAGTGAGACTGCATTGACAACAAAACATACGAACGCATTCATGCGAATAGTCTTATGCATCGTTCGCCGCAGAGCTCGATCGATGCGGTTCGCAAGCTCACCGCATCCTAGTGTAGGTCGTCACTCATTTCATAACTTATAATGGCCCCATTTTTCACCATTCAGCGTTGCTCGTTGTCGCCATAGGCCCACTATGACTCCGCCTCGCGCCTTGCCTGGTAAAAAATGGGACTCATTCTAATGTTACAAAATGAGTGACGACCTACACTAGGTGCTGAGTTATGGGTAATGGAGAGTGTGAGGTGCTAGGCCAATCTGGATTTATTGCATAGCATGGAATCCATGCTATCATGTATAAAATGATAGTCTCATTTAGGAATCAAGCAACAGCAGATGTCTTCAATGGAAAAAATACTAAGAATGCCAGAAAGTTATGTCCAAGATCTCTTTGGCGGATAGCCGTCAGAAAGCTCGATCAGCTAGATTCCGCTGTCAGGTTAGAGGAGCTGAAGGTTCCTCCAGGCAATCGGTTAGAATCTCTATCGGGAGATAGAAAAGGCGAGTTTAGCATTCGTATTAATGAGCAATATAGGGTTTGTTTCAAGTGGAGTGAAGCTGGCCCAGTTGATGTAGAAATAACTGATTATCATTAATTAAGGCGCTAGTCATGAGAATTCCAACCCATAGAGAACCGACCCATCCGGGTGAGATGTTAAAAGAAGAGTTTCTTGTTCCAATGGAAATTAGTCAGAGAGATTTGGCTGATGCTATTCATGTTTCCTATCAAAGGGTAAATGAGTTAATAAATAAAAAACGGGGGGTAACCCCGAGTACCGCACTAAGGTTGGCCAAGTTTTTTGGTGTATCTGCCGACTATTGGCTAAATCTTCAAGTGCGTTGGGATTTATTTAAGGCTCAGGAGGCTGAGAAATCCGAGCTTAAAACAATCAAAGATTTTCATCATTTACAAAAGCTGGCCTAACAAAGGCGCGGTAGGTTGGGGTGAGGAACGAACCCCAACGATTTACACCCATATCTACTTCATGTTGGGGTTCGCGGGCTCACCCCAACCTACGGATGGCAGTATTTTATACGCTTGGAGTCGACGGCTGACGATAGAGAAATAACGTGAAGTTGTTGTCGAGGTAGCCTTCACGCATCTCGCAATGTCCAGCAAAGGTTTGGCAGAATTCCAGCATTTCCTGCGGCTGGAACGATTGCAGGTCGGGACGGCTGGCAACCCAGGCGTTGCGGGCGTCGAGCAGGTTGAAGGCGAGGACTCGCCGGCTGCTGTCAAACATGCGCCGGATGCAGCGGCGGGCGTAGTCGCCGTCGTCATTCAATGCTTCGTTGAGGGAGCCGGAGAGCATGACCACGTCATAGCTCTGTGACGGCGGGTCGATCTCGAATAAATCGCCTTCGCGCAGGTCGAGGCCGGGATAGCGTTCGTGCCCGGCACTGATGAGGTCCGGTGACAGGTCGATGCCGGTGTAGTCGATGTCGTGGCCGTGGCGGCGCAGGAAGGCGGCCAGGTCACCGAAGCCGCAGCCGACGTCGAGCAGGCGGTCTCCGGGCCGCAGGCCCACTTCGGCGAGTACGGCGAAGCAGGTTTCCTGCACCGTGGTGGTGCTCCAGTAAAGGGCGTTGGGGTGCCAGCCGTGACGCAGCAGGGCGTCACGGTGGCGGTCGCGGATGCGTTGGCGCTGTACCGGGGTCATCGGCGTGCTGCTTGGCCTATTTGGTCAGCGACATGAACAGCTGCGGCAGTTTCTCCGGCAGGCGTTCGATGTTGTCGATGACGGTATATTGCTGCCCAAAGATATCACCGACATATTCATCAGCACGGCGATCCAGGCTGATGCAGTGGGTGAAGATGCCGTCACGATCCAGCTCTTGCACGGCCTTGCGCGTGTCTTCGATCAGCAAACGCTCGTCGTTGACATCAATATCGGAAGGCTCGCCGTCGGTGAGCACCAGCAGCAGTTTCTTTTTGGCACGGCGCGCACCCAGGTAGTGCCCGGCGTGGCGCAGGGCGGCACCCATGCGGGTGGAATAGCCGGCCTCCATCGCTCCCAGGCGTGACTTGACGTCATCGCCCCACTTTTCACTATAGCCCTTGATATGCTGGTAGCGAACTTCGTGGCGGGTGTTGGATGAGAAGCCAGCGATGGCGAATTCGTCGCCCAGCTTGTCGATGGCCCAACCCAGCAGGGCGACAGCTTCTTGACTCAGTTCCAGTACCGTCTGCTGGCAGCCGGCGGGCACGTCGGCCACCGATTGCGAGAGGTCGATGAGCAGCGATACGGCGATGTCGCGGCCGGAGGTGCGGTGGCTCATGTTGATGCGCGGATCCGGGGTGTGGCCGGTCTTGAAGTCGATCAGTGAGCGAATGGCAACATCCAGATCCAGTTCGCTGCCTTCTTCCTGATAACGCACGCGCACCAGCTGCTGAGGCTTGAGCATGTCGAGGATCTGCTTGAGGCGCTTGGCCAGCGCGGCGTTTTTGGCCAATAAATCGTCAATCAACGCAGGACTGGTGCCGGGGTGCAGGGACTCGTAAAGACTCACCCAGTCAGGGCGGAAGGTCTGGGTATTGTAATCCCACTCGTGATAGTGGCGAGGCGGCAGACCTGATTCCGGGCTGTCCTCCTCTTGCACCTGTTTCTCATTCAGGTCAAACATTTCCTCTTCGTCGCCCATCTCGATGAACACCCACAGGCTGCGGTTGTCGTCGCGGTAGTCCACCACGGTGTCGGTGAAGCGGACGTTGGGCAGCTGGTCGCTCTGCCGCCGGGTGCGGGCGACGAAGCTGGCGGCGAGGCCGACCATCTCTTTGGTGCTGCTTTCGCCCTCGGCAAGCAAGCTCTGAAAACGGCCGGCAAATTCGCGGATGTCCGGGTCGCCGTAGTCATAATCGGGATCGAGCACGGCGCGTGAGAACATGGCCAGACGATGGCGAATACAGGACTCGGTCTCCGGGTCGCAGGCGCCTTCCACCGGCGTCGGGTGCAGGCCAAGGAGGATGCCACGCAGTCCGGGGTAGCGACGCATGACCAGGGTGTCAATGCGACAATCCTCGAACAGCTCCATGGCGATGCGCTGGAAAGGGCTGAAGTTATCGGCGATGACCTTGCCGCTCCAGCGTCGGTGGCCGGCGATGTGAGCCAGCAGGGCGCGGTAGCGGTTGAGGCCGCTGATGCCGTCACGATCGTCGTAGACGTCGGGCACACGGATGCCGAGGTTATCGAAATAGGGCTGCGGCTTGCGTAACTCGTCAAAACCTTCGGAGTACGGCACCAGATACGGCTTTTCTTCGCCGCGCTCCAGCCACATGGCCCACAGGTAGAGATCGAGTTTGCGCTCATGATCCATGAACAGCACGCCGTGGCGTTCACGCTGCAACACCGCACGGCTATCGGCGGATTGCAACTGGAAGAAGTCACGCTGGCGCTCGGGGTGATCACCGTAGTTGCGGATGCCGTAGTCGATCCAGTTACGCAGACCTTCCAGCGATAACTGGCTGAGCAAAAAGGGTATCTGCTCCAGCAGGTCGGGCATGCCCGGACTGGGGATCGTGTCGTGGATGCCGTGGATGGAACGTGTGGTGCGCTCCATCATATCGAACATCAGATCGACGTAGCGCTGTAGCTGTTCCAGGCTGCCCAGACGACGGGTGGCCTCGGCGATGGTCTGCAGAAAGCCGGGGATGGCACGGCCGTTGGGCGTGCGTGACATCTTCCACACCGCCTGCGAAATCAGCGGCAGGGCCTCTTCGCCCACTTGCTTGGCCACCCGGGGCATATTCTCCAGGTATGTCAGCACCGGCTCGAAGCCGCGGCCGATCATGCACACCAGGGAGGCGCCCTCGAGATAGTCGTCGATCCCCGTGGGCGACAGCAGCACTGCGGCCTCGGTCATGCAATCGGCGAACACGTCGTCGAGCTGCGGGAAACTGCAGGTCAGATGTTCGCGGTAGGTTTTTAAGGCTTCAGGCTGGAGGCCGGAGACTTGAGGGGTGGTTGTTTCCATGATCTGTCCTGTGGATATCATGCGCTATTTTTGATGCCGCGAATCAGGCCGTTGAGAACCCGGGATGTTTCGTCACTCACAGCATCGAGCTCATTGTGCATTTTCCGGCTCAAGTAACCCAGCCGCCGGGCCAGGCCGAGCTGGTAGCCGAGTTCCCGCGAGGAGGCATAGGCAATGTCGAGAAAGCGCAAATACTTTGCCTGGCTGTTACGTGCACACCCTTCGACGATGTTCGAGGGGACGGAAACGGCTGCCCGGCGCACTTGCTGGGTCAGGCCAAAACGTTCTTCGGCCGGGAAGGACTGCGTGGCGCGATACACTGCAACCACGAGCTGGTCCGCCAGCTCAAAGGCGCGGAGCTTTCGGTGATCTCTCAACGCCCGCCCCTCCAGCCTCCGGTCTCAAGCCTGCGGCCTCAGTCCCCAAACACCGCATCGATGGCGTGATCCAGCGTGTTGCGGATATCGGCATCATCGGTGATCGGGCGCACCAGCGCCATGCGGCAGGCATCACGTGCGCCGATGCCGCCCTTGATGAGGTTGGCGGCGTACACCAGCAGGCGGGTGGAGATGCCTTCGTCGAGGCCGTGGCCCTTGAGGTTGCGGGCGGTGATGCCCACCTTCACCAGCTTCTCGGCGGTGGCCTTGTCGGTGCCGGTTTCCTTGACCAGGATGTCGGCCTCCAGCGCGGCGCCGGCGTAGTCGAAGTCCAGCGCCACGAAGCGCTGCTTGGTGGACTGTTTGAGGTCCTTCATCAGGCTCTGGTAGCCGGGATTGTAGGAGATCACCAGCTGAAAGTCGGGGTGCGCTTCGACCAGCTCGCCCTTCTTGTCCAGTGGCAGGGCGCGGCGGTGATCAGTCAGCGGGTGGATCACCACCGTGGTGTCCTGGCGCGCCTCGACGATCTCGTCGAGGTAGCAGATGGCGCCGATGCGCGCGGCCACGGTCAGCGGGCCGTCCAGCCAGCGGGTGCCGTCGACATCCAGCAGATAGCGGCCGACCAGGTCGGAGGCGGTCATGTCCTCGTTGCAGGCCACGGTGATCAGCGGCTTGCCCAGCTTCCAGGCCATGTGCTCGATGAAGCGAGACTTGCCGCAGCCGGTCGGTCCCTTAACCATCATCGGCAGGCGTGATGCGTAGGCCGCCGTGTAGAGGTCGACTTCGTTGCCCTGTGGTTCGTAGAAGGGCTCTTGCGTGATCTTGTACTGTTCGGTGTCTTGTGTGCTCATGCGGTCACCTGCTCCTGAGGTTGGGTGAGGGGTATTCCCAAGCCTGTTCGTGTGAACCGGCTTGGGAATAGCCCTGTTGTCTGAAGATGATATTTATTTGGAAAAAAAAGCCCCTGCAGGCAGGGGCTTTTCTTCGATCTGCCAAACGTTCGACTT
>CAZTPE010000032.1:0-14810 GCA_964614545.1 uncultured Ectothiorhodospiraceae bacterium | reverse complement strand
GCGCCTGACCCTCGACCTCGGCGGCGAGACACGTAACGTCTTCGCCGGCATCAAGAGCGCCTATGCGCCGGAAGACCTGGAAGGCAAACTGACGGTGATGGTGGCCAACCTGGCGCCGCGCAAGATGCGCTTCGGAGTCTCCGAGGGCATGGTGCTGGCCGCCGGGCCGGGCGGCGAAGAACTGTGGATACTGCACCCGGACGACGGCGCACAGCCGGGCATGCGGGTGAAATGACGTTTAGTTGTGTGGGAGCGACATTCCTGTCGCGATGACTTTCGGAGACTATCGCGACAGGAATGTCGCTCCCACAACAGGAATGTCGCTCCCACAATAAGTCATCATCGGTTAATGGTGGGCAGTGCCCACCCTACAAAACAATCGCGTCAACATGTCGCACTCAGTGGTATATAACTGCACGATATAATGTACTCGTCTATGATTAGGCCATTTTGGTCTTTCAGCTTCAGTAGAGAGGTCTGTACTCTGTCCGCCGCCAAACCATTCACCGACGGGCCACACACAACACAACATGACTGAATACGCCCTCATCCTGATCAGCACCGTGCTGGTGAACAACATCGTACTGGTGAAGTTCCTCGGCCTGTGCCCCTTCATGGGCGTGTCACGCAAGCTGGAAACCGCCACCGGCATGGCGATGGCGACCACCTTCGTGCTCACCCTGTCGGCCGTATTCAGCTATCTGGTGAACGAATTCCTGCTCATCCCTCTGGGACTGGAGTACCTGCAGACCATCAGTTTCATCCTTGTCATCGCCGTGGTGGTGCAGTTCACCGAAATGGTGGTACACAAGACCAGCCCGGTGCTGTATCAGGTACTGGGCATCTTCCTGCCGCTGATCACCACCAACTGCGCCGTGCTGGGCGTGGCCCTGCTCAATGTGCAGCATCAGTACGGCTTTCTCGAATCCGCGGTGTACGGCTTCGGCGCCGCGGTGGGCTTTTCCCTGGTGCTGGTCCTGTTTGCCGCGATGCGTGAGCGCATCGCCGTGGCCGATGTACCGGAGACCTTCCGCGGCCCGGCCATCGCCCTGATCACCGCCGGCCTGATGTCCATGGCCTTCATGGGCTTTGTCGGGCTGGTAAAAGGCTGATGTCCATGGCCGTTGTGAGCATTGTCGGACGGATGAAAGGCGGATGCTAAGCGCTCTCCTTGCCCTGGGCATCCTCGGCATCCTGTTCGGCCTGCTGCTGGGCTACGCCGCCATCCGCTACAAGGTGGAAGGCGACCCGCTGGTGGAGAAGATCGACGCCATCCTGCCGCAGACCCAGTGTGGTCAGTGCGGTTATCCCGGCTGCCGCCCTTATGCCGAGGCCATCGCCCGCGACGAGGCGGACATCAACCGCTGCCCGCCCGGCGGCGAGACGGTGATCATCGCCCTCGCCGACCTGCTGGGCCGAGATCCCAAGCCCCTGGACGACGAATGCGGCGTGGAAAAGCCCAGGATGGTGGCCTACATCCATGAGGAAATATGTATCGGCTGCACCCTGTGCATCCAAGCCTGCCCGGTGGACGCCATCCTTGGCGCGGCAAAGCAGATGCACACCATCATCGAGTCCGAATGCACCGGCTGTGAGCTGTGTGTGGACCCCTGTCCGGTGGACTGCATCGAGATGGTGCCCGTCAAGCAGAGCCTCGACACCTGGAAATGGCCGGCCCCACCGCCTCCACCCTATGAACAGCCCGACGACAGTACCCCGAACCCACAGCCGGCGGGGGCACACTGATGCACCGTCTGTTTCAGTTCAAGGGCGGGGTGGTGCTCAAAGAGCACAAGAAAGACTCCACGGCTATTCCTGTGCAGCCGGCAAAGCTGCCGCCAAGGCTGATTCTGCCGCTCAAGCAGCATGTCGGTACCCCCGCCGAGCCGGTGGTGGCGGTGGGCGACAAGGTGCTCAAGGGACAGCTCATCGCACGCGCCGGTGACGCCATCTGCGCCCCCCTCCATGCGCCCAGCTCGGGTACCGTACTCGCCATCGCCGACCACCCGGTACCCCATGCATCCGGCATGTCCGCTCCCTGCATCATCATCGAAACCGACGGTGAGGAACGCTGGCGGCCGCGCGAGCGCACGGTGTTCAATTTTGCCGAACTGAGCGCGCAGGAACTGCGTGGGATTATCCGCGACGCCGGCATCGTCGGCCTCGGCGGCGCGGGCTTCCCGGCGGCGGTCAAGCTCGATCCCCGCGGCCACCCGGTGGACACCCTGATCCTCAACGGCGCCGAGTGCGAGCCCTATATCACCTGCGATGAAATGCTGCTGCGCGAACACGCCCTGGAGGTACTGGCCGGGCTGCTGATGATGCGCCATGCGCTCAACGCCAAACGCTGCGTCATCGGCATCGAAAACAACAAACCCAAGGCCTTCCGCGCCCTCTACGAGGAAGTCCAGAATAGCGGCGCCGATGTGGAGGTGGTGGAGGTGCCCACCATCTACCCCACCGGCAGTGAAAAACAGCTGATTCAGGTACTCACGGGCAAGGAGGTGCCGGCCGGCGGTCTGCCCATCGACATCGGCATCGTCTGTCACAACGTGGGCACGGCCTATGCGGTGTACCGCGCGGTGGAGTTCGACCAGCCACTGATCTCCCGCTACGTCACCATCGCCGGCAGCATCGCCCATGCGCGCAACCTGGAGGTGTTGATCGGCACACCACTGGGCAACCTCATCGAGGAATGCGGCGGCAACCGCCACACCCTGCGCCGGCTCATCGTCGGCGGCCCCATGATGGGCACCGCCATGCACAGCGACGCGGTGCCGGTGGTCAAAACCACCAACTGCGTGCTGGTGGAATCCACCATGCACGACGTACCCCTGCCCTCGCGCGATGAATACGCCATGCCCTGTATCCGCTGCGGCAACTGCGCCGATGCCTGTCCGGTAAACCTGCTGCCACAGCAGATGTACTGGTATGCGCGGGCACGCGATTTCGACAAGATTCAGGACTACAACCTGTTCGACTGCATCGAATGCGGCTGCTGCGATTATGTCTGCCCCAGCCAGATTCCGCTGGTGGGTTACTACCGCTACGCCAAGAGCGAGATATGGAATCAGGAGGCAGAAAAACGTCTGGCCGACCTGGCCCGCGAGCGCCATCAGTTCCGTGAATTCCGCCTTGAGCGGGAGAAGAAGGAACGCGCCGAGCGCCACAAGAAAAAGCGCAGCGCCGTCACCCAGGGTGGCAGCGAAGACAAGAAGGCCGCCATCCAGGCCGCCATGGAGCGGGTGCGCACCAAAAAATCGGAACAGGACAGCGTGCCGAAGAACACCGACAATCTCACCCCGGCGCAGCAAAAGGCGATCGACGACGCCGACCAACGACGCCGCGAAGAAAAAACCAGCGAAAGCCCCAGTGAAAGCAAGGCCGCAACCACCCAGGACAGGCCATAATCCTGGAATCCTCAGTTGACCGCTCCATTCTGATGTTGAGTATTACTATGAAAGCTATTGACATCACTTTACGACCTAACCTGCCGGGCAAGTCACGCTACGGCATGAATTGCACGCTTGCGGTGACGCATGACGGCGTTGCAACTCCTTGGAATAGAACCACTATTCCGCGTCATTACGCCTTGTCCTACATCACCGCAAGCGCGCACTTCACCCCGTCCAACTGAGAATTCCAGGATAATGACGCTGCAGACCCCGCCATCACCCCATATCCATTCCGGCATGCGGATTTCCGGCATGATGCTGCGGGTCATTGCCGCGCTGATCCCGGCCATCATCTGCTACACCTGGTTCTTCGGCTGGGGGCTGATCATCAACAGCGTCATCGCCATACTCACCGCCGTGGCCAGCGAGGCGCTGATGCTGAAGCTGCGCAAACGGCCGCTGAAGCCCTTTCTCGGTGACGGCAGTGCGGTGCTCAGCGGCATGTTGCTGGCCTTCTGCATCCCGCCGCTGGCGCCGTGGTGGATCACCGTGCTGGGCGTGGCCTTTGCGCTGATCATCGGCAAGCACCTGTACGGCGGTCTCGGCTATAACCCCTTCAACCCGGCCATGATCGGCTACGTGATGCTGCTTATTTCGTTTCCGCTAGAGATGACCAGCTGGATGCCGCCCTTCATCCTCGAACAGCTGGAGATCGGTTTCATCGACACCCTGGGGATGATCTTTTTCAACCACTTCCCCTACGGGCTCGGCATCGACGCCCTCAGTTCCGCCACGCCCCTGGACGCCATGAAGACCGACCTGGGACTGAGCAACACCGTGTCCGAGATCATCGAAAGCAACGCCCTGTTCGGCGACTTTGCCGGCACCGGCTGGGAGTGGGTGGGCAACTGGCTGTTGTTGGGCGGCATGTATCTCATCTACAAACGCGTCATCAGCTGGCAGATCCCGCTGGCCCTGATCGGCACTCTGTTCGTGATCAGCGCCTTCTTTTTCCTCATGGACCCGGACACCTATCCCTCACCGCTGTTTCACATCTTCGGCGGCGCTACCATCCTTGCCGCCTTTTTCATCGCCACCGATCCGGTCAGCGCCAGTACCACACCCAAGGGACGCATCGTCTACGGCATCGGCATCGGCATCATCATTTACGTGATCCGTGCCTGGGGCAGCTATCCCGACGCCGTAGCCTTCGCCGTGTTGCTGATGAACATGGCCGCGCCGACCATCGATTACTACACCCAGCCGCGGGTCTACGGGCATGCGCGGGGTAAAGACTGATGCTGCGCCAGTACATGACAAGGAGCGCGCTGATCCTGGGTCTGTTCGCCCTGGTGGGCGGCGGACTGGTGGCCTACACCTACCAGCTCACCGAGCCACATATTGAAGAGGCCGAACGGGCCTACATGCTGCGCAGCCTGCATGCGGTAATCAATCCAGCGCTGCACGACAACGACATCTTCCGCGATATGATCACGGTACGTGATCCCGAGTTGCTGGGCACCGACAAGCCGGTGCCGGTATTTCGCGCGCGGCGCAACGGCAAACCGGTGGCGGTGGCCATCATGTCAGTGGCGCCGGATGGCTATGTCGGCCCGATCAAACTGCTGGTGGGTATCTATGAAGACGGCACCCTGGCCGGCGTCCGCGTACTGTCGCACAAGGAAACACCCGGCCTGGGTGATAGCATCGAGGAACGGCGCAGCGACTGGATTCTCAGTTTCAATGGCCATTCATTGAACAATCCGGAGCACAAGGGCTGGCACGTGCAGCGCGACGGCGGTATCTTCGACCAGTTCACCGGCGCCACCATCACCCCGCGCGCAGTGGTCAAGGCCGTGTACAACACACTGAAGTATTATCAGCGGCACAAGGAGCGCCTGTTCGCGGAGAAGAGCATCGTGTCACCGGCAAACAGTGACGACGAGTAAGCGTAAATAACGGGACGACAGCAAGCATGGCGGACGATTCGAAACAGATCATCAACGAAGGCCTGTGGCGCAACAACACGGCGCTAGTGCAGCTGCTGGGCCTGTGCCCCCTACTGGCGGTTTCCGGCACCGTGGTCAACGCCCTCGGCCTCGGCCTCGCCACCACCCTGGTGCTGGCCGGTTCCAACGTCACCGTGTCACTGATCCGCAACCTGGTGCGCCCGGAGCTGCGCATCCCCACCTTCGTGCTGATCATCGCCTCCTTCGTCACCGCCGTCGAGCTGCTGATGAAGGCCTTTGTCTATGACCTGTACCTGATCCTGGGCATCTTCATTCCCCTCATCGTCACCAACTGCGTGATCATCGCCCGCGCCGAGTCCTTCGCCTCCAAAAACCATGTCGGCCGCTCCCTGCTCGACGGCCTCTCCATGGGCGTGGGTTTCACCCTGGTACTGGTCGCCCTCGGCGCCATGCGCGAAGTCATTGGCCACGGCACCCTGTTTGCACAGGCCGAGCTGATGTTCGGCGAGGGCGCGCAATGGCTGACCATTACCCTCATCGACGGCTACCGCGGCTTCCTGCTGGCCATCCTGCCACCCGGTGCCTTCATCGGCCTGGGGCTGCTGATTGCACTGAAGAATGTCATCGACCGGCGGCATGACACGCGCCGCGCCGCCGCCCTCAAGGCAGTCCCCGTGCCGCCCGGCACAGAAACCACAGCCACCTCATAGCCCCTTACCAGTCCCCTCTTTCAATCACCTCCAACCTTCGCCTTATCGACTAATGGCCGAAAAGGCTGGACGGACGGTAAAAAACTCCTCCTGCCCGCGCCGATAACGGAAACAGAGCTTTCCTGTATCCACCGCGAGTAGGCCCATGCAGAAGTCACGAACATTATCCGCCGGATTCACCCTGATCGAGCTGATGGTCACCGTAGCCATAGTCGCCATTATCACAAGCGTGGCCGTGCCCTCCTTCAAGGCAATGACTGCCAACAACCGCGTCACCACCCAAACCAATGCCCTGGTTACGGCCATCCGGCTGGCACGCAGCGAGGCAGTCACGCGCAACACCCGCATCATCCTCTGCCGCAGCGCCGACCCGACGGCGGCAGCACCCAGCTGCGGCGGTACAGCCAACACCTGGACCACGGGTTGGTTACTCTTCGCCAGCGGCGATGGCAACAACACCTACCAGGCGGGCACTGACACCCTGATCCGGGTCGGTGATCCGGCCCGCTCCGGCATCCAGGTCCGCACTAACGCAACCTCAAATAATGACCTGGAAATCAATGCCAATGGCTCCACCAACGAAGCGGGCGGTACCGCAGTTTTCTCCATCTGCGATGACCGTGACGGCGATGGCGACTACGACGAACAGTGGGGCCGACAAATCCAGGTCAACCCGGTGGGGCATATCAAGCTGATCCAGGCCCCGATCCCCAACTGCGATAATCCCGCACAGGTGTAACACAAGATGAAGACGAACACGTGGAAAACGTACCGCCACAGGTCACTCGCATCGGAAGCTGGCTTCTCGATGATTGAGGTAGCAGTAGCGCTATTGGTGCTCGCAGTCGGTTTGCTGGGCATCGCCGGCCTGCAAACCAGCGGCATGAAAGCCACCTTGAAATCCCAGCAACGCACAGTCGCCATGAATCAGGCACAGGATCTGGCGGACCGCATTCGCGCCAATCTATCCGGGCTTAGAGCCAAGGAATACACCAAGACCATCGCAGGTGCAGCGCCGAGCCCGAATTGTAGTACCTCCGCCAATACCTGCACAGCGGCAGAACTGGCAGCCTCGGATCTTTATAACTGGCAGACAGCTAACGGCAACTTGCTCCCGGCAGGGACAGGCGGGATCACCTGCACCGACATCGATATCGTGAAGACGCCCACAATTCTGGATGCCGGCTCTTCCTGCCTCATCACCCTGCGTTGGGACAGCAATCGTGATGGCGCCACGGGCACAGGCTGTGACCCGACCAATACCGGCACCAGCGGCGATCTGACCTGCCTGCGCATGAGGATTATTCCATGAGCCCGATCCACTTCCCCACTACCATGGCGACGACGCCGCAGCGGCAGCACGGTATTTCCCTGGTGGAAATCATGATAGCGATCACGCTAGGACTGGTTTTGATGACAGGCGTCATCCAGTTTTTCATCGGCAACAAACAAGCCTACAAAATGCAGCAGTCCATCAATGGGCTGCAAGAAAATGGCCGCTATGCCTTACGGCAGATCACCGACAGCCTGCGGATGGCAGACCACTGGGGTGGCGTAGACGGTGCCGACATCAACGGCAGCCCTATCGTTACCGGCACTGGTGGCTGCGACGCCGCCTGGATTCTCAACATCGGCGAAGGTCTACTTGGCTATGAGGGTGCAGCCAACTCACCACTGCCCGCCGGCTGCATCGACAACGCTGATTATGTCGCCGATAGCGATGCCTTCGTAGTACGCCACGCCGGCGGCAATTTCTTTACAAGCGCCAACGCGAGCAGCGGCACCAATGCCAGCGGGATCTGGCTTCGAGTAGCGGTAGGCCGTCGGGGCCGCCTGTTCAGGGGCGCCGACATCACCAGCCTGCCTGCCGATCTGTACAACGCCGCCGATGCGGATGCCGTCGGGCTCTATAACTATCCCTATCGTATCAGCGTCTACTTTATCCGCCCCTGCAGCGCCAAAGCCGGCACAGCCTGCACCGCCACCGATGATGGCGGAAGGCCTGTGCCCACGCTCACCAGTCTCACACTGGTGGGCGACCAACTTATAGAGCAACCCCTGGCTAATGGCGTGGAACAGATGCAGCTCGAATACGGCGTGGATGCCAACCTGGACACCAACGTGGAATTCTACGCCACTGCGGCCCAGGTCACGGCCGCCAACCAATGGAACCGCATTGCCAGCATACGGGTGAGCCTGATCGTGCGCGCCGATGAGCGCAGCAAGATTCTTGACACCAACAATTACACTCTGCCCAGTGGCTACGTCTTCACGCCCGTAGGGGACGCCCAGCGCTACCAGCGCAAGATATTCACCAGCGTGGTGCAAATCCGCAACCGGAGTCGATTCTGATGCGAAACCCAACCCTAGCCAAGCAACAGGCCGGCGTGGTTCTGATTACCAGCCTGATCTTTTTGACGGTGTTGACCCTCGTCGCCCTGGTCGCCAACCAGTCCACCGTGATGGAAACGCGAATGAGCACCAATTCAGTGGTCAAAAAGCGTGCACTGGAATCCTCAGAAGCGCTGCGCACGGGCACGGATGACCTGCTGGATGCCCATCTGTTTCATCGTGGCTGGCCCACGGTATTCGGTGGCGGCCTCGGTAATGGCCTGTTCAATATCCCCACCGGCATCAGCACCAACAACATCAGCAACTGGGGCCAAGGCAATAGCAGCGGTGAAGACCTGTATAACGCCAGCACCTGGACCAATGACATATCCCTGCGCATCGATGGTAACGCTGACGGCGACTATGTCGACGACCTGGATCAACAGGCCGACCTCTACGTCTACAAGACCGTGGTAGTAAATTCTTCGGGTTCGGCCACCGCCATGGTGGCGGGCTACGAGGGCTTGGGCAAATCCTCCGCCAGCGGCGGCGCCCTGATCTATTTCGATCTGCGCTCCATCGGCATCTCGGCCGGCAATGCCACCGGCGCCACCGGCAGTAATTACCGTTACGTGATTCGTAACTAGACGTTCTGTGCACAGCATTTTTGAGGAGTACTCAGTCATGAAACCCATCAAATCACATCTGCAAGCCATTGGGCTGGGCCTGTGCCTTAGCAGCGTCTTCTTCCCGGCGACCGTCAGCGCCCAACTTGCTGCTGAAACCATGGCCAACTTCACCTCCATGCCCATCGTCAGCGCCGCATCGGCCACACCGATGGTGGTCATCGCCACCTCCAATGATCACCAGCTGTTTTTCAAAGCCTACAACGATTATTCGGATCTCGACAAAGACGGCGACATCGAAACCACCTACGAGCACAGCCTTAACTATTATGGTTATTTTGACCGTAACAAGTGCTACGACTACAACAGCGGCATATTTATCCCCAGCTCCACGACCAGTAACAAATACTGCAGCGGCCACTGGAGCGGCAACTTTCTCAACTGGGCCACAATGACCCGCATCGACACCGTGCGAAAAATTCTGTTCGGCGGTCTGCGAACCTCGGACACCAACAGCGAGACGATACTGGAACGTGCCTTCCTGCCCCACGATGCGCACAGTTTCGCCAAATATTACAACGGCACAGACATCAACAAGCTAACGCCTTTTAACCCTCCAACTGCGGACGCCGACCCAAAGAAGAACGGCCTGACTATCTGCAATACCACCGCCCATGCCGGAAATACAAACTCGGTGGATGTCACCGACCCACCCCTGCTGCGCGTAGTCTCAGGCAACTATTCGCTGTGGGCCTCCAACGAGCGCTGGCAATGTACCTGGTCTGGCGAAAAGTCGGCCAGCAATGCCAACAACCCGGCCATGTCCGGTATCGACGCCTACAGCTCCAGCCCCTCAAAGTCTGGTGCCGGTCTAGGCCTGGACGACTACAACGTCAAAGTCGAGGTCTGCGTCACGGGCCTGCTGGAAGATAACTGCAAACAGTACCCCAACGGCAACTACAAGCCCACCGGCCTGTTGCAGACCTACGGCGACGAAGACAAGGTGCTGTTCGGCATGTTCGGCGGCAGCTATTCCAAGAACAAGTCCGGCGGCACGCTGATCAAAGACGTCAGTTCCATGACCGATGAAATTGATGTCACTGGCGACGGCCACTTCAAGCTCGCCTACCCCAGCGGTTATGTATCGAAAAATAACGCCGGGGGAATCATCAATGCCTGGTCCCTGTATCGCATCGTGGGTTACGAATATGGCTATAGCAACAACAGAGGCTACTACAACAACTTCGACCAGTGCAGATGGGGGCTTAACAGCTTTAACAATGGCAAATGCCGGAACTGGGGCAACCCCTTCGGCGAAATCTACTGGAATGCTATCCGTTATCTCGCTGGTGAGAGTGTCTCCGGCACCTTCCGCGCCAACGATTCCAACGTCATCGATGGTCTGAATACACCACAGACCTGGAAATGCCCACTGGACGACACCAACTATTGCTCCTCTCTGAACATCATCAATTTTAATGCCAGCACCATTTCCTATGATTACGACGACCTGGATGGCGCTTCGGATGGCGTCGGCACCATCTGGGGCGGCGCTACCTCCAGCGGCCTGACCCAACCGGTGGGCGATGGCGAGGGCATTACCGGTAACTCGTACTTTGTAGGCGAGAACGGCGCCAACAACAACCAGCTGTGCACTGAAAAGGTGGTCAGCAACCTGGGGGACGTGAAAGGCCTGTGTCCCGAAGCACCACGGCTGGAGGGCACCTACCGACTATCCGGCATCGCCTACAAAGCCCATCTCGATGACATTCGCTCGTCAGGCCCCAATGAGCTTGAGGACGACCAGATTGTCGACACCTATTCCGTGACCCTGGCCCCCGCAGTACCTGAGATCACCGTGCCGATACCGGGAAGCAACAATACCGTGACAATCCTCCCCGCCTGCCGCAACGACAACATAAGCGGCAACTGCGCCATCGTCGACTTCAAGATCGTCGAGCCCCATACCGTGGTCGGCGGAGTAGGGACCGGCAAGTTCTACGTCAACTGGGAGGACAGCGAACAGGGCGGTGATTTCGATCAGGATATGTGGGGCGTGATCTCCTATGAGGTAACCTCCACCACCATCAAGGTGGAAACCGACACTATCGCCCAGTCCACAGGCTTCAGAATGGGCTTCGGCTACATCATCAGCGGCACCACCCAGGACGGCTTCCACACCCACTCGGGCATCAACAACTACACCCGAGCCGAAACGGGCGTCACCGACTGTAGCAGCGGGTGCAACAGGAATGACGCCGCCACCTCCCACACCTACGCCATCGGCAGCACCAGCGCGGGCCAGTTGAAAGACCCGTTGTACTACGCTGCCAAGTGGGGCGCCTTTGTGGATGAGAATGGCAATGACATCCCGGATCTGCAAAGCGAATGGGACCGCAAGGATAGCGAGGGCAGGTTCAATCCCGACGGCGTCCCCGATACCTACTACTACGCCACCGATCCCGAGGAGCTGGAGCGTTCCCTGGCAAACGTGCTAAACGCCATCATCGCCAAGACCGCCTCCGGCACTGCCGCCTCCGTGGTGGCCAGCAGCCGCCAGGGCCAGGGCGCAGTTTTCCAGGCCATGTATGTCACTGAACGCACCTATGACAAGAAGACCGTTAAGTGGGCGGGCACCCTGCACTCCCTGTGGATCGACAATGTCGGCCTGCTGCGCGAAGACAACAATGGCAACAAAACGCTGGACGATTACGCAACCGACAAGGTGGTACAGCTCTATTACGATAGCGCCACCCGGCAGACCCGCCTGTGCCGCATCAGCAGCAGCACTTCAAGCACGTTTACCGCGGTGACCAGTGGTTCCGGCACGTGTACGGGAACCAGTCTGCCCCTGTCGGATCTGAAACCGTTGTGGAATGCCCGCGAGACACTGTCGGCACTACCCAATGTCACCAGCCAACGAAGCTACGGTGGTCTCGCCAATACCGGCCGGCACGTGCTCACCTGGGTGGACAAGGACCTGGATGGCATCGTGGACAGCGGCGAGTTCGTGGATTTCACTCCCAGCGGGGTGGACACGACCAACCGTTACGGTTATCTGAATGTCACCGCCAAAACCGATGCCGATGACATCATCAATTACATCCGCGGTGAAGAACAAACCGGTATGCGCAATCGCACCATGGACTTCGATGGTGACGGCACCGACGAGGTACTGAGACTGGGCGACATCGTCCACTCCACACCTACCTCTGTATCCACCCCCGCAGAGGCCTTCGACCAGCTCTACAACGACACGAGCTATGCCACCTTCCGCGCTCAATACGCCAAACGCCGCCAGATGATCTATGTGGGCGCCAACGATGGCATGCTGCATGCCTTCAATGCCGGGTTTTTCAATGCCGAAACCCTCGAGTTCGAGCTCTCACCCAACGGCGAGGCCGCCCATCCCCTGGGCACGGAACTGTGGGCCTACGCACCGGGCAACCTGCTGCCCCATCTCAAGTGGCTCACGGACATCAACTACACCCACGTCTACTATATGGACGCCAAACCGCGCGTATTCGATGCCAAGATCTTCCCCGCCGATGCCGATCATCCCGATGGCTGGGGTACGGTGCTGGTGGCCGGGATGCGCTTCGGTGGCGGCAAGATGACCGTGGACACGGCCGGTGATGGTCTGGGCGGCGGTGCGGACGATCACGACTTCCGCTCAGCCTACGTGGTGATGGACGTCACCAATCCGGAAGTAGCACCGAAACTGCTGGCGGAGATCAGCCACCCCAACCTGGGCTTCACTACCTCATATCCCACGGCCATGGCACTGCGTAAAAACGACAATAGCGTCAATAAGTGGTACCTGGTATTCGGCACCGGCCCTACCAATCTAACCACTGCCACCAGCACCCAGGACGGCCGCGTGCTGGCTTACGATCTCGACACGAAATCCTGGGTCACCGGCTTCGGCCCCACGGATGGCGGCAATAAGGTAGGCGCCAACAGCTTCGTCGGCGACCCCATCGCCGCCGACTGGGATCTCAACTACCTCGCCGATGACCTTTATGTGGGCTCAGTGAGCGGCACCGCCACGAACCCTTCCGGCAATCTGTACAAACTGGCGGTGAAGGAAGCCAGCAGCGGCTGGACGCTCGCCCCCCGTCTAAGCACCGGCCAGCCCGTTGTTGCACGCCCCACGCTGTCCATCGACAAGATGCTGAACCGCTGGGTCTATGTGGGCACAGGCCGTTTCTTCGCCAATGAAGACAAGAAGAGCGGCAGCCAGCAGACCCTGTACGGCTTCCGCGACAACCCGCCCAGCGGTGCCACCAGCAGCCTGCCCGCCACCGCCAACCTGGTAGACGTGACCAATGCGGAGGTCTCCGCAGTAACGCCCTACACGGTAAGCGGCGTATCGGGAGCCACTAACTTCAAAGAGCTGGAAGCACTATTCGACGATACCAGTAACTGGAAAGACGGCTGGAAGCTAAATCTCCCCACCAGCACCAGCGGCCCCTCTGCACGTATGGTCAAGGAGGGCGCCCTACTGGGTCGGGTGCTGCTGATGACCGATTACACCCCCAGCGAGAGCCTCTGCGGCGGCGACGGTACCAGTACGCTCTATGGTCTCTACTACAAGACCGGTACCGCGCTGGCGGAGAGACCTATTCTCGGCACCACTACCGGCGACAAGGCCATACGCACCATCGACCTCGGCGAAGGCCTGGCCTCGGCACCCAGCCTGCATATCACCCGCAATCCGCCGCATAGCGATGGCGACAAGGAAACCGTCATCATCCAGAAGTCCCGCGGCGACATTATCACCGGCGAGGCCGAACTGCCGTATCCGGTGAAGAGCGGCGAAACCTCCTGGCGTGAAGGCTACGAATAACGTGATCACAAAACGAAACGAGGTAAACAATGAAAACCGTACACTCCATTCGTAACCACCGCTGCCGAACGGCGCGCGGCTTCACCCTGATCGAAGTCATGGTCACGGTGTCCATCGTCGCCATCATCGCGGCCATTGCTGTCCCTATGTATGGAGAGCAGACCAGGAAGACCCGCCGTGCCGATGCCTATGCCTGTCTTATGGACGGCTCCCAGCGCCAGGAGGATTTCTTCTACCAAAACAACACCTACACCACCAACCTCGCCAATCTCGGTATGGGCGCCGGTCCGGTCAGTTGTGGTGAAGGCAACTACACCTTCAGCGCCGCCGCTGGAGCCAGCGGCAACATCGCCACCAGTTATCTGCTCACGGCAACCCGCGCAGGCAGTCAGACACAGGACACCAAGTGCGGGGATCTCACCCTGAGCGACACCGGCGTCAAAGGAAACCTCAACGCCAGCCGTCCCGCCAGCGAGTGCTGGTAATTCGTCAGAGTATTCCAAACCACGAAAACCGAGTGGGCTGTCAGCAGCCGCTGACAGCCACCACCATTCCCCCTTACACCACTTCTTTAGACCATTCATCGACTGAAATTCACCGTTCGTCAGCATCTATTTCACCTTCCCCGCCGGCAGGTATACTTCTGGGCCTGTAGAATCACGCTTTGGGGGAAACGCCGTGGACGAACAGCAGGGTTTCACACTGTTCGAACTCATCATCACGCTGGCCATCGCCGCCATCGTGGTCGGCATAGCCGCGCCCAGCTTCAGCAACATGATTCAGGACAACCGCCTCAGCGGCCAGTCTCTCGACTTCGTCGCCGCCCTCAACCTGGCCCGCAGCGAGGCCATCAAACGCCGAGTTCAGGTCACGCTGTGCAAGAGCGCCAACGGACAAGACTGTACCAATGCCGGCGACTGGGGGCAGGG
>CAZTPE010000031.1:0-14838 GCA_964614545.1 uncultured Ectothiorhodospiraceae bacterium | reverse complement strand
GTAAAAAATGGGACTCATTCTAATGTTACAAAATGAGTGACGACCTACACTAGGTTGTAGGCTTTATTGCACCCGGCATTATATATCGGGCGCGGAATGTTTTTTTAACAACGTCCTGAAGTCACGGATTCAGGAACCTGTTAATGGGGCATTACAGGGTGCTCAAGGTGTCGATGAGCCTCGGGCAGGGCTCAAGAAAACTCAGGCCGATGCCTTTGGGTGTGCTACGGACGATGATGGCCTTTACCGGCGGTACGGCACGCATGTAGCTGGGGCTTTCGGCGATGATTTCGACGGTGTGATTGGGCTTTAATTTTGCCGAGTCCAGTTCGATAAAGAGACCGTTCTGGCTGAAATTACGGATATGGGCGCTAATAATGCCTAGCGGTTCGTAACTGATACGGGTCGGGGTGTTGGTCGGGCTGCGGGTCTGGTGGCGGCGTTCCATTTTCCGTGAGACTCCCTGTGGGGTTGTTGGCGCGCGTAGTGAGCCATGGCACAGAGGCCACTTGCTGTGGATTAGCAAGTGTCTGATTGGCTCGGGCGGGTATTGCCGAGCTGCGCACTATAGCGGCACGCGACAGCAGCGGGTATTGGGGTTAGCATGGCAAAATTAAGGGTAATTGCCTACTGCTGCGAGGGGTTGGCGTTGTGCTATGGCTGTGCGTGCCGCTCACTGCGCCGACCGTTTGCCGGTAGGGTGAAACGGAAGGTGGCGCCGCCGGCGTCGTTGACCTCGTGGCTGAGGCGGCCGCCGTGATCCTCGATGATGGTGGTGCTGATGGCCAGTCCCAGTCCCATGCCCTCGGGCTTGGTGCTGAAGAAGGGTGAAGAGAGTTTGTCTCTGGTGTCGTCGCTAAAGCCGGGGCCGGTGTCGCTGATAGTGATACTGATTTCCTGGCTTTTGCAGCAGTCGAGCATGATTTTTAATTCCTTGCGGTCGCTTTCTACGCCCTCTTTCACTTCACTCAGTGCATCGATGGCGTTGCGCAGCAGGTTGAGGATCACCTGTTCCACCTGGATGGCATCGGCATTGACCAGCGGCAGTGTGGCATCCTGCAGGATATCCAGTTTGATCTCGTTGCTGAGGATTTCACCGCGCACCAGACTCACGGCACGGCGCACCACCTGGGTGATGTCGGTGGGTTCGCGGTGTGGCTTGCCCTTGGTAACGAAGTTGCGCAGATGCTGAACGATGGTGGCGGCGCGTTGCGCTTGGACGATGATCTGCTCCAGGATGGGGCCGAGCTTTTGTGGATCGTCATCGGCCTTGCGCAGGCGGTGCAGGCAGCCCTGAGTATAGGTGGCAATCGCGGCCAGTGGCTGGTTTATTTCATGGGCCAGGCCGGAGGCCATTTCACCCACGGTGTTGATGCGTGCCACGTGTGCCAGTTTTTCCTGATGCTGGCGGGCGATCTCCTCGGCCTGTTCGCGCTCGGTGATCTCCTTGCGCAGCTGTTCGTTGATGCTGCTCAGTTCCTGGGTGCGGTCGGCCACCAGTTCTTCGAGATGCACGCGCTGCTTTTCCTGCTGGTCGGTTTCGCGCGCATACTTCAGCTGCTGGTTTTCACGTCGCAGTTCGGCCAGCTCTGCTTCCAGTTGGTGGATTCTTTCATCGTGAGGGGTATCGTTGATCGGTGCGTCTTGCATGGTGCTTGTTCTCCGGGCGTGGTTGCCGGTGATGGTGTCGACATTTCGATTGTGTGCCCAACGGATGACTATTTCCAGCGAAACAATACCGCACCCAGAAGCAGGAATACTGCGCTCATCAAGGTCAGAACCATCAGCTGGGTGCTGATGCCCGCCAGCCCGGCGCCATCGATCATGATGGCGCGGGCGGCGTCGATGATGTGCGTCAGCGGGAACAACAATGCCAGTTTTTGAACCAGCGGGTTGGCCCCCTCCAGTGAAAACCACACCCCGGAGAGAAACATCATCGGCCAGCTCAGCACGTTGAGAATGCCGCCAGCCAGCTCTTCGCTGGCGATGCGTGCGGCCACCAATAGACCGAGACTAATGAGGCTGACGGCGCCAAGGGTGAATACCAGCAACAGCAGGGCGTAGTTGCCGAACATGCTGAAGTCGATGAACAGATCGGCGCCGGCGTAGACGCCGCTGGTGATGGCGAGGATCAGCCACAGGCGCGACACCACCTGTGCACTGAGAAATTCAAAGGCGGTCAGCGGCGTGGCCTGCAGGCGCTTGAGTACGCCGCTCTTGCGGTAGCGCACAATGACATAGCCGACGCCGAACAGGGCCGAGAACATCATGTTCATGGCCAGTATACCGGGGATCAGCCAATCCACGTAGCGGATTTCGCGGCCGCTGACGGTCTGCCGTTGGAAGTTGCCGGCCGGGCTGTTCGCTATATCAGCCACTGTGTCCGCACCGTGCAGCACCCGCTCCAGCAGGTAGCCCTTGGGTGAGTCGCGGTTGATCCAGTAATGGTGCTGGTCGAGATCGAACAGCATGTCCAGCTGGTGGCGTTCCACCTTGGTGATGGCCGGAGCCAGCTTGCTGATGGGAATGAACTGGATGTAGTCGGTGCGGAAGAAGGCCTGAGTCTTTTGTACCTCCGCCAGTTTCTGTACGGGATCTGCGGCATAGACACCGACCTTGTAGAGGTCCATGGGCTTGCCGGAAAAGGCGAAGGCGAAGCCGGCGACGATGAGCACGGGGAAAAAAATGTTCCAGCCCAGCGCCGAGCGGTCGCGGACGAATTCGCGATTGCGGGCCTTGAGCACGGCCAGAAAGCGACGCCAGCTCATGCGCGTAGCTCCTCGCCGGTGAGGGCCAGAAACAGGTCTTCGAGGGTGCGTGGGCGGATCTGCAGACCGGCCAGAGAAATGTCATTGTCGAGCAGGGTGCGAATGGTGGCGTTGATGTCGCGGCTGAGGATTTCCACTGTCTTTTCTTCCTCGTGCAGGGTGATCGGCAGGGGGAGCCTGGCCGGGTCACCGGGAATGTCGGCGCGCGGCAGCTGTAGTACCACCTCGTCGAAATGCTCGGCCAGCAGGGTCTTGGGTGAGCCGCGGGTGATGATTTTGCCGTGATCCATGATGGCGATCTCGTCACATAGTTCGTAGGCCTCTTCCATGTAGTGAGTGGTGAGCAGGATGGTCTTGCCCTGTGCACGGATGCGCTTCACCAGTGCCCACAGATTGCGCCGTGCCTGCGGGTCGAGGCCAGTGGTGGGTTCGTCGAGAAATACCACCTGCGGGTCGTTGACCAGGGCGATGGCCAGCAACAGGCGTTGGCGTTGTCCACCGGACAGCTTGCGACTGTCACGATCGAGAAATTCTCCTAGCGAGCAAGTATCGATGAGTTCGTCGATGGGTGTGGTGCGTGGGTAGAAACTGCCGAACATCTGTAGCGCCTCACGTACCGTCATGTAATCCTGCAGCGCGGTGGACTGGAACATGATGCCTGCATCGTTGCGGAAATCCGCGCCCACGGGTTTGTTGCGGTAGAGGATTTCGCCGCTATCGGTGTGAGTGATGCCTTCGAGCATTTCGATGGTGGTGGTCTTGCCGGCGCCGTTAGGGCCGAGTAGGCCAAAGCAGGTGCCCGCCTCGAGACCGAAGCTGACGCCATTAACGGCTGCCACGTCACCGAAGCGCTTGATCAGGTTGGTGGCCTGTAACAGAACAGCCATGCGGGGTGATCCTCAAGCCGGAGAAAGCGGCATAGGATAGGGGGCGAAGGCGGGTAAAGGAAGGGCTGGCACCTGGACGGCGCTCATTCCTGGGTGATATTTCAGGATTCAGAGGGTTCGCCGGTGTTCATGGCAATACGGCTTTTTCCTGATTCTGGTGGTTTACGGCCGATGGTGGGTTGGTCCGTTCTCGGGGGCGCCGCAACTGTGGCGGCACATGGAAGTACTGAGTCTCTTGTTGAATGCTCTGTTCCTCAATGATGGCACCGAACTGTTGCTGCAGCCAGTTCAGCGTTTCATCAACCAGGCTCTCCGGCACACTGGCACCGGAGGTCAGTAATACGGTGCCAACGGTATCGAACCAGTGTCGCTGGAGTTCCTCGGAACCGTCGATCATCCGCGCGGGTGTGCCCAGTGATTGGGCGACGTCGGCAAGACGCCGTGAGTTAGAGCTGTTCTGGCTGCCGATGATGATTGCAAGTTGTGCCTCAGAGGCCAGTTTTCGCACGGCCTGTTGGCGATTGTGGGTGGCATAGCAGATATCGTCTGTACGGGGTTGCTCGATGTGGGGGAAGTGTCGTTGCAGGGCCGCTTCGATGTCCTGTTTGTCGGCCACGCTGAGGGTGGTCTGGGTCAGATAGGCGATACGCTCGGGTTTGCCTACATCAAGGGCCGCCACGTCGTCTATGGATTGCACCAGATGGATGGCGCCTGGCGCTTCGCCCATGATGCCGACCACCTCGTCATGGCCTCGGTGGCCTACCAGCACGAGGGTATAGCCCTTGCGTGCATAGCGCACCGCCTCACCATGCACCTTGGCGACCAACGGGCAGGTGGTATCGATAACGTTCAATCCACGTGCCTGTGCCTCCTGTCGTATCCTGGGCGACACGCCGTGAGCACTGTACATGAGTGTCGCGCCTACCGGTACATCCTGCAGGTGATCGACGAAGACAACGCCGCGGGCGGAGAAACGCTCGACCAGATATGCGTTATGGACAATCTGATGATAGACATAGAGGGGGGCGCCGAAGTGTTGCAAGGCCAGTTCAAGGCTCTTGATTGCCATCTCGACGCCGGCACAATAGCCCCTTGGGTTTGCCAGTAGAATTCGCATGGGTCATCTCCTATGACTGGGATGCTCTCCCCGCAGTCCATGATCAAACTTTTTGCCTCGTACTCCGCCAAGGAATATTGGCGGAGTACGAGTGCAGTAGCCTGCGCCTGATAAATTTATGATGCAAGCTGCAAATTACCCTTATTGCCACACCGATTTCCGGTACTATAATCTGATTAATTCAATCCGAATTTCGTCCATTACCGGCCAGGAGGCACTATGAACACACGCGCTGAATCAGTCGTCAAGGAACAACCTACCGGCCTGGAGGACGTCACCCGCTCGATTCGGGCTGTGATGCGCGCCTCGCGCGCCGTGGGTGAGGCATCGGCGGATGTGCTGGAGCGTGAACTGGCGATGGCCATCAGTATCTCCGAGCAGATCCGGGATAATGTATTTTCTGAGAAGATGCTGAAAGAGGCCCGCACTGAAGGCCTGCCGGCCCGCCTGCGCTCCGATGCCCATCGTGCCTTGGATCTGGCCGCCGATGCCGGTGCCATCGTCTACAACAGCGCGCTGGCCTTTCTGGAAAATTTTGCCGATGAGCGCCGCGCACCGCTGGCTTCGTTGAATGCGACATCCAATACCCTGACCACAGCGGAACCCGTCAGTAAGGGTTGATTTTCATCCCTCGTTGGCTGGCGCCTCACGGGATAGCTCCTCTGCGGGCAGTACCTCGAATTCCACCTTGATCGCCAGATCACCGTTATCCACGCCAATGTGCGCCACATAATCACCGGGGGCGGTCTGCGCATCGGTATTGATGAGCAGGGTCAGTTTTTCGAAATCCTTGGGGGCGATGTCCAGACGTTCCGGCTGAAAACGCAGGGCGGTCTCGGTCAGGGGTTGGCCGGCGCCGATGCGTGTGCCGCACATGTCCTGACAGGCAAAGATCAGGTTTTCCATGGGCTGGTCGGCAGGGTTCTCCATCGATAGCGGGATGCGCAGTGTCCCACCCTGATGGACTTTGGGAAGGCTTGTCGCGGTGCTGTTTTTTTCATGCTTGCCCATGGGTTCGGTGGTCCGGGTGTCTGCCGATGCATCCTTGTCTGATCCACGCCCGGTTGTTCCGCCCGTCGCTCCACCCACCACTGAGACCACGAGACCCATGACGTTGGTCAGGGTGGTTACCCCATAATGCACCATCTCGCCGAGCGGCCCTTGCCGGGTGCCCGGGCTAGCGACGGGGCTGCCCGCGGCGGTGACTTCCGCCAGGGTTTTGGCAATCGCCGCACCCACGCCAAAGGCCGCATTGATGACGTCTGAGACACCCTCTGCCACCGATGGGGTGGCGTGCTGCTCTTGCTGTTCGTTCTGCTCTTGTTTGTTCATGATTATCGGGCCAGTGATCATTTTTTAAGTAGGACGGGAAGCCGCTGATCGAATTCAAGGATTGCCCGGTGGCGTGGTCTTGGGTTGCGGGCATGGATCATCCTCACACTGCTGGGGTGTGGCCACCGTGGCGCCCGTCAGGCGCAGGGACATGACGCGGTTCTTGCCCATGCGCAGTTCCATGACATAGTCGGAGGCGATATGCCAGGGGTTGCAGAAGCGCAATTGCAGGGGCGTACGCATTTGTAGTGCGTGATGAATGGGTTCGGCAAGCGCGGTATTCACCTTCAGTGCATGATCCAGCGGTTCGATCTTGTGGGTCTGATGATGATCGTTGGCGAAATGATGGGCCATGCGGACATGTAACGGGGCCTTTTCATCGCCCTTGAGGGTGATCTCGCCGGAGACCTTGCATTCGCAGGGGTGGTCTGCATCCCAGCACACCATGTGAACCAGCGGCTGCTGGGGGTGGGTCGCATGCTGTATTTGATGTTTAACCGGCGGTTTTTCGCAGTCACCATGCACCTGCAGGCTGCCATCGTGGTGAAAGCTGTCACCGGCCTTCTGTTCGATGACGAGGGTTTTGCTTTCCCGGGACTTCTTCTCTGCCATGAGTCACTTCCTGCCGCTCAGCGGATTTGATAGACATCCATGATGAATTCATTGTCACAGATCCAGCTTTCCAGCTGGATCTCTACTTCGTGATCACCACCCAGGCAGGCGTGGGCAAACTTGATGCCCGCCTCGTCTGAATCATGCAGGCACAGTTCTTCGTTGTCCACCAGCACCCTGAACTCGCCGGGCAGCTTGAACTGGAAGCGATAGACGCCGGGATTGAAGCAGCCCAGGCCCCGCCACGCAGCTGGATAGGGAATGCGCAGGTCACGCAGGGTCTGGGGTTGGAGATCGCTGCTGGGTACGCCTTCGGTGCAGGCAAAGCCCTCCGGCCCGTGGTCCAGCGATTCGCGGGCGATGGTGATCCATACCGGGCGGCTGGCCGAGGCCAGATGCGCCAATAGTTTCGCAGCGAACACCAGGCCCACATTGGCCTGCTCTACTTTATCGACGGTGGACATTTCGCCGGTCTCGAGCTGGTTCAGGCGGGACATGGAGGTGTAGCCGGTAGTGGTATTGCTGGGGTCGTAATGTGTGGTGTCGTCCGTACGGCCCTCGTCACCGTGGCTGGCATCATTAGAATTCTCCGAGTTGCTGTCCTTGATCAATATGGCGTTGACCTGCATGCGCAGATTGTCACGCAGGCCTGCTTCGAACAGTTCATAGGATAGCGACCCCTTGGGCACAAATAGATCCAAGGTCGTCGGTGTAAAGGGTGTCAAGCCGATGGTATTGCCTGGACCGGTGAAAGGGGGGGCGGTGGTAAAGCGTACGTGGGCGAAGCTGCTGGCGGGACCGCTGCTGCCACTGAAGGGGGCTCGAATAAGGCTCAGGGATTCCACGAAGCCATCTACTCGCTGGGCGCGCCGGTCACCAAAGGCGCTAAGGCTGTTGTCCAGGGCTACGGCGTGGATGCGCCCTCTGATGGCGCCGTATTCGGCGCCAGTATCGGTCTCTGTACCGACAAAAAACTGTGCCAGCCGCCCATGGGTTTGGGCCTCGCGGATCATCTCCAGTTGCTGGTTAACGACCAGGCGCTCCGGTGATTGTAGATCCAGCTCCAATATTGTCGTGCTGAGATCCGTGGTGACGACCTCGACGAGCGCCATATCATGCTGTTCCTGGTCACCCGCAGTTCGGTTGCGGGCCAGCACCGACACACTCACCACCAGCCCCACAACGACGATCAGGTTAGGTGGTGGATCCAGTTGGTCACGGCTGATGCGTGCCGCCTGCTGGATCTCGTTGCCCGATTCGCTCTCCGTGTGCTCAATGAACACCGGTTCAGCACGATTCATGGCATCGCGCAGGATGCCGATCTTGGTCAGGCGCTCATTGAAGCGTTCCGGGTCGCCGTCGATATCGCGTACCACGTACACGCCGCTGCCACCATCGCTGTGAATCAGGGTTACACGTACAAGGCCGGCGCGCCCGACCTCGATCTTCTGCACAAAACCTCGTACCGTTGCCATGACAAATACTCCTTTTTCTTGATTCAGATTCTCGCTTCAGAAAAGCGGCTTAATCATTCATTGCGGTGATAATGTCGCAAAGTAACTCTCTTATGGTTAGGGATCCGGGCGTGGCATCCGCCGCCTGTCGCGCAGATCCTCGGCGCTGCGTGACAGGCGCCGGATAGACAGCTCACCGGGAAACACAAAACCATCGCGGAACACCGTGATGCCGGTCAGGCAGCTGGTAATTTCGGCAATGCCATTCACCACCGGCGGGATGGGTTCAATAATGGCGCCCTGCTCATTGGCAATGTCCTCCGCCACCTCGCCGCCCACCCTGTCGATGGTGATCTCGATGACGACCAGGGCGATCCAGCCGGCGATGGGGATAATGATTTCCAGAAAGACGTCACAGCAACTCTGATCGAAATCGAAGTCGCCCACGACGGGAGAGTCGATCACCAGTTCACAGCCTTCTTCGCTGTCTTCGCGGTGTGCGCGCATGAAGACAGGTCCTTCGAATTCCACCGTGGGATCCCACCAGCAATCGATCTTGACCTTGGTCTTGCCGGTTATCCACAGGTGTCCCTCGCTTTCTTCATGTTCACCAGGATTGGCCAGGGAGACGTTGAGTTCGTAGAGTACGGCATCACCTTCCGGTGTCTCTATCAGTTCGCCATCCTCGGTGCCGACGCCCGGAAATTTGTCGGCAATCACCGCCTGAATTTCTTCCTGTACCTTTGCCGCTCCCACCGCCAGGGCCAGCTCATTGCCATCGAGGAAGTTGTCCGGTGCAGAATCATCCTCCGCCGTGCCCGAGCGCCGATTGAGCAGGATGGCGAGGATACCGTCGTCCACCAGCAGAAAACCCACCGGGGTGCTCAGCGGCTCGTCTTCGTCGCCGGACTGGGGACTGTAGACGGGATATCGGCGTGTGTTGATGTAGGTGGCGATTTCATCCTGCAATAATTGCTGCGCCGCAGCCTCCGTAAAGGCCGGTTCGGTGATGACGCCAAAGGCGCTGATCATGCCCTTTGCCTGGGTGGCAAGAGAGAGAGCGATCTGGCTGCTGGCGAAGTGAGGGTTGTCCAGCTCTACGGTGGTGGCAAGATCGGTATTGATGGGTTCGGCGGTCATGTCGATAGTGACGCTGGTGTTTGTCTGCTCTATCTTGCGATAGAAGATCAGCCGGCCGAAGGAGCTGTATTCACCCACAACGGGCACCGAGGGGAGGTAGACATGGATGGGCGCCGTTACCTTGAGATACTGCTCGGCAGCTATCGTTTCCAGTACCACTTCAATCTCGTAAGGAGTCGCAGCATTGGGCGGTACCAGTGTGCTATCGCGATTGCCGTCGTAAAGGGTGACGGTGTTGCCGCCTGAACTGAAAGTGTGAACAGGTATGGCCTCATAGGCGTTGTGCACGGCATTACGGAACTGCTCCACGCCAATGCTCGGCACCCCGCTGAGGTCGCTAATGTCGATATCGGCGCTGGTGATGCCAAAAAAGCTCAGTCCCAGTACCTCGTCGCCATCTTCGTCCCAGGCGGTCAGCAAGGCGGGAATGGCGGCCTGCGCCTCCAGCAGGATTTCGCTCAAGGCCGGGTCGGGGGCGTCCGCCGTCTGTGCCTGCAGTTCAAAAGGAAAGGAAAACAGGATGTGCTTGTCATCCTGAAAACTGAGATCGGCGGGCTTGTCTTCGTCATCCAGCACCCGCACATTGATGGTGAATTCGCGCCCGGAAAAGGTCCGCGTCAGCGGCCCCACATTGTGGGGGTAGCGGTCTTCGGATTTGAAGGCCAGGTGAAAGATTTCCTTGACCGAGTCAATTCCCAGCTCTACGCAAAAATCAAAATTGGAGGTCAGGTTCATTCCTTTACCTCCGGTTCCGGCAGTGTCACCTTGCGGAACCAGCGCCGAAAGACGTTACGTCGCTTACCTTCCTTGATCAGCCGATAGCTGTAACGGCTGTGCAGGCGCAGCCCGCGTCGCTGAATGATCGCCAGCTCCAACAGGTCACGGGCGACGGGGCTGCTGTCTTTGTAAAAATAAAGATCCTCCAGGCTCAAACGTTTAGGTGTGCGCTTGGCCGGCTTGAGTTCAGGCACGGTTGCCCCTAAGTCCATCCTGCGTATCGAAGGTGGCATCTCCTGCATGCGCACCCGCCCTGTGCGTCGTGGACGTGACGGGAGGTGTGAATATCGATGCGTGCGCTTTGGCCGCAAGGCCTGCAGGCGTTTTTCCACTGCTGGATCATGCACTGACTTGTAGCTCGGCGTAAGATCGCCGGTATCCAGTGGCGGTAGGTGTAGTTTTTCAAACAGTGTTCGGCTCAGCCAGGCCGAGTTATTCGGTCGTGGAACCTCGCACAATACTTCGGTCAAGCGTGCCTCCAGTTCCTCCCGTCGTTCACGCATGGCCGGTCGGTGACGCAGGCGTGAAAGAATATGGTGGACCACTGGCCGGGAAAACTTGACGCCTGCCTCTTTCATGGCCAGTACTGGATTGATGAACAGCATGGCGGCAAGCCCTGGCTTGGCATTGAGCAACCGGTTCAGCTGCGGCCCCAGTGCACCCAGTGTTTTTTCATCCTTGATTTCGAGGCTGCGGGTCTTGGTTTTTCTTCCCACAGTCTTTACCCCGCGTGAGGCATCGTTATCAATCGTTTTTGATGTAGCCTGTCTTGATTTGGGTTTTGCTTTGGCAGATGCCGAAGCGGAGCGAGTCTTGCGTTTCTTTTCGGTCATGTTGACCCCCGTATGAGTACGGAGCGACCTCCCTGTTTCCCTGATGCAGTCGGCAGGTTAGCGTGAGACTCAAGGGCACTTCTAATAATAGATTACGGCCAGAGGTCGCAATCTATTATTAGAAGTGCCCTTGAGTCTTCCGGACGTCTATTTATGGCCTATGTTTAGCGCATTAATCGGAACACGGCAAGCTATTCCTGTTGTGCATTTGTTACATCCGTGGAAACATGCAAAATGCACCCAGCAGTAAAACCGCTTGACCTTGTGCCGCAGGCCTTATAGCTTTTCCTGCCTCGGCCATGACGCCTCAATGCCCATGCCCGGCACGCATGTGTCAGCCGGGACGTGTCACTTACTAGTAGTGCGCGTCGCAAATAAATCTAAAAAACTCAGCACGATTGATGTAATCAGCTGTTTTTTCAATATAACTGGAGTGTGTTGCAGTAATGCCGGCCAACCTGCGCCCCCGATCCGCGTTATGCTCCGGACAAGCTGCCGTTGCCCTGGGGCCTGAAGGCCCGTTTCCCCGAGTCCGTTTGCGTAAGGTGCTGGAGCGCCGCTGGCTTCACTACGCGTTTTTGTCACGTGATCACGAACTGGGCATGGTGGCCAATGTGGCCTGGCTGGGTCCGGGACTCGAGGCCGAGGACGCAGAGCCCCGCTGCACGTCTATCCTGCTGGTGCATAAGCGCGGTGAAGGCTGGTGTGCCAGTCAGTTCAACACCATAACGTCGACGCCGTTGTGGTCTGCCTTCCGGCAGCCCCATGCAACACACACGCCGGGATCTCTGTCACTGACGTCCACTTCCACCAGCCCCGCGGTTGAACTGCAGCTGGCGCGCAGCAGCCGGCCCTGCACGAGCCAATGTGCGTGGTTCGCCCCCGACCAGCATCTGCGCTGGCAATCAGAGACCGGTGTCATCGCCCGCGGCCGCTGGACCTTTAAGGATCAAACTTTCGATAACGTGGAGGCCATCGGCTATCACGAAAGGGTTCGTGGTTACTGGGGCTGGCCGGAATTGGGGGGTTGGGTGTTCGGCTTCGCCAATGACCCCGGCGGCGCCACCGACCGGCCACCGCCGACGGCCTTTGTGTTCACCCTGATTCAACCCCGTGGGCCGGGGGACACGGCGGCCGGCTCGGTGATGGTCTGGCGCAATGGCCGCCTGCGCCGACATTTTCCGCGCCGCTGTGTCACCTTCGCGGTGCGCGGCCAGTTGCAGCGTGACAAGGTGCAGCAGGTGCCGGCCTTGTCCAACCTGTTCGGTGTGCCGCCCATGGAGCCCATTCCGCAGCAGTTGATGATTTCCGCACGCATGGGTGATGACTGGGTGACCTATGACTACCACTGCGATGCCGCAGCGCGCGTGGTGATTCCCAGTGAGACCAGTCTGCGGCCCTTCAGCGTGCACGAGGTCATTGGCCCGGTGCATGTGGAAGGTTGCATCAGTGGTGAGCATTTCGCCTTCGATACCTATGGTATTGCCGAGTTTGCTGGGGGCGCCGATGACTGTTGATACCGCCGCCCAACTGTTAAAGGCAACCGTCGATGAGCTTTCGCGCCGCGCTCCGGCGGTGATAGCAGCGGCCGCGGACCAGCTTCGTGAGATCATCCTCGGCCTGCACTTCGGTGACGGCAGTCGCAGCGAGCTGCGTGCCGACCACAGTCGGCTGGTGGTCACCGGGCCCAATGGTGAGGTACCTCATGTCGAGGTCTATTTCGACGATCGTGCCATGAATCTGCTGTTCGACCTGGAGCGCAAGCCCATTGACCAGGTGTGGGCGCAGAGCCTGGATGTGCGTGGTGAGCGTGAACAGGTGCTCGCCGTCTGGCGCACCTTTCAAGTGCTGTCCCAGCGCGGCTCCGGCCTGCGTGCGGTGCAAGGCCTGTGGCGCAGCTATCGGGACCGGAATCCCCAGCGGTGGGGGCGTCCCGCCGAGCTGCCCGCCGATACCCGTTCCCGCAATCCCCAGCGTACCCGCAATACCGGCTGGCATGCTCTCGACTATCTGGACAACCGTTACGCGGAAGACATTGCCAAGGCCAGCAGCACCGTGGGTGGCGCCGTGTACACCGATGCCCGTAGTCTGTGGGACGGCTACCAGAGTAAGCCCTGGTGGCAGTTTGCCGATGTCGCCGACACCGATCTCATGGAGACCATGCAGGCCTGCAAGGAGCGGGTCAGCGTCGAATTCCAGCGCATCGTCCCCGACCGTGAACCCAAGGCCGAGCTCTATGACCTGATGCGCGAATATCCCGCCCGCGAGGGCAAGGGCCTGCGTCCCACCCTGACCATCGCCACCTGCTGCGCCCTGGGCGGACGCGACGAGGATGCCGTGCGCGCCGCCGCCGCGGTGGAGCTGTTTCACAATGGCTTCCTGGTGCACGACGACATTGCCGATGAGTCCACCCATCGTCGCAACGAACCCACCCTGCACGAGGCCCACGGCATCGGTCTGGCGGTCAATACCGGCGATGCCATGAACCTGCTGGCGGTGGACGCAGTGCTCTCCAATCTGCCCACCCTGGGTCTGGCGCGTACTCTCGGTCTGATCCACGAGATCATGCACATGTGCCGCGAGACCGTTGAAGGTCAGGCCATCGAGCTGGGCTGGATCCGACACCTCGCGGTGCCGGAAAGGGACGAAGACTATTTCGAGATGAGCACCAAGAAGACCGGCTGGTACACCTGTATCAGTCCCTGCCGCCTGGGCGCCATCTGCGCCGGAGAGACCGATCCCAGAAAACTGGACCTATTCACCGAGGCCTTCCGCCTCATCGGCATCGCCTTCCAGATTCAGGATGATGTGCTCAACCTGCTGGGTGATGAGGTGCTCTACGGCAAGGAGCCCCTGGGTGACCTGCTGGAGGGTAAGCGGACGGTGATGATGATTCACCTTTTCCGTGAGGTTGCGCCGAAGCGACGCCAGCGGCTGCTGGACATCATCCGTCTGTCACGCCCCGAAAAACGCTTCGAGGATGCCGAGGAGATCCTTGCGGCGATGCACCAGGTGGGTTCCATCGAGTACGCGGTGAAAGTGGCCGACCGTCTGGCCCATGAGGGCGTGCGACGCTTCGAGGAGGATCTGGCCTTCATCCCCGAGAATGAGGCCAAGGCGCTGCTGCGGCAGATCGCCAACTACGTCACCACACGCCCTCTGTAGCCACCGGCGACAGCATTACCGTAGGGACGCAACGCTGCAGGGCCTGGGGGCATTCTGCTACCATGGCGCCAAGCGTGAATCCATCGAATAAAGTCGGCCCAAATAACCTCAGGCAACACTGAATGACGTCAATAGAACAGGCGAAGGAACTGCCACTGGAAGACCTGGCCCTGCTGGCTGGCCTGCAGCGTGGCAATGACTGGTTACGCGCTGTGCTTTGTACCCTTGCCCGACGCGGGCTGGGGTTTCGTCGACAACATCCGGCGCGCGCAGAGCAACTGTTGGCCGCCCTGTCGCGTTATCCCTATTTCAAGGCCGGGCAATTTATGTTTGACCTGATGGAGTGGGAGGATTTCATGCTGGACGGTGAGGTGCCGCCGCTCGCGCCCACCACCCTCGACGGCCCGGCCCTGAAGCGTATGGCTGAATTACTCAATACCTTTCGCGCCCACCTCGATGGTGCCGAGCCGATGGTGGTACCCGAAGTGGATACCATCCTGCCCCTGTTTGTGCCCGAGGATGAAGACCTGCCAGCGCTGGAGCCCAGCCTCTACCTCTACCATGAAGTGGTACTGGGCATTCTCTGCAGCGTGCGGCCCCTGCTGCAGGTTCAAGCGCCGTCTGACGGAAAAGGCCCAAGTCCTGCGGATTGAGGGCTTGATGCGAGTGCAGCGGCCCTATGCTCAGTCCTATTCCCTTCAAAACAGCTCGATATCTTCCTCTTCACGCTTGTCCTGCGTGCGGCTGAGGTGC
>CAZTPE010000030.1:0-15041 GCA_964614545.1 uncultured Ectothiorhodospiraceae bacterium | reverse complement strand
CCACCGTGCTGCGCAACCTGGGCGTGGGCGTGGCCCATTCCACCATCGCCTACCAATCCAGCCTGAAGGGCATGGGCAAGCTGGAGGTGAACCCCACACGACTCAACGAAGACCTCGACAACTGCTGGGAAGTGCTGGCCGAGCCGGTGCAGACGGTGATGCGCCGCTATGGCATCGAGAAGCCTTACGAGAAACTCAAAGAACTGACCCGCGGCACCGGCATCAATCGCGAGCGCCTGCAAGCCTTCGTCAACACCTTGGACATTCCGCAAGAGGCAAAAGACAAGCTGCTGGCACTGACCCCGGCGAGCTACATCGGCAATGCCGCAAAACAGGCGGCCAATATCTGACCCCCAGCCGTCAAATTCTGGTCAGGCCACTAACGGAAAACCGCCAACCTGACGGGAATTTGACCGGGAAAATGGCAGGAAACCACAATAAGACCGCCCTTCAATAATTGGCACAAAGGATGCAAGTGACAATGCATGGCCGGACTCGTCCCCCCGAGACCGGCCATAATATTACTCTCCCTTTATGGGGCACGCAGTGCCCCTTTTTTTTTGCCTCGGCAAATGTCCCTTAATCACCAAACAAGAATTCATTAACTCATAATATAGTAAAATGGTTCACTGAATATTCAGTTTGAACCCGGATAATTCAATCTTGAAGTGTGACGGCAACTCCTCCCCTCCCTTGTGATTCGCCGCCGCACTTCAACCTCCTCTCTAGGCTGCACACCCCCACCGTGCAGCCTTTTTTTTGCCCGGATTTTTTTACGCATTCACTTCAGGCCCAGTCATCAATTCCCAATCCAAGTAGCGTAAACTAGCCCACATGACCGACCACAGCCCCCTGCTCGGCGGACTCAGCCCCGCCCGATTTCTCGCCGACCATTGGCAGAAAAAGCCCCTGCGGGTGAAAAACGCCCTGCCCGGTTTTACCAGCCCCATCAGCCCGGACGAACTGGCCGGCCTGGCCTGTGAAGAGGAAGTGGAATCCCGCATCGTGCTGGAACGCGGTGGCCCACAACCCTGGGCGCTGGAGAACGGCCCCTTCGACGAAGACCGCTTCGCCCATCTGCCCGAGACCCACTGGACCCTGCTGGTACAGGAGTGCAACAAATACCTGCCGGAGCTGGTCACGCTGCTCGAACAGTTCAATTTCATCCCCAACTGGCGCATCGACGACATCATGGTCAGCTATGCGCCGGAACACGGTTCCGTCGGCCCGCACATAGACCAGTACGACGTGTTCCTGATCCAGGGCCTGGGCCACCGCCGCTGGCAGATCAGCACCGACCCGGTGGCCGACGACAACGTCATCCCCGGCATTGATCTGCGCATCATGCGTGACTTCCAGCCCACGGATGAATGGGTGCTGGAGCCGGGCGACATGCTCTATCTGCCGCCCGGCGTGGCCCACTACGGCGTGGCGCTGGACGACTGCATGACCTTTTCCGTGGGCTTCCGTACGCCGACGGTGAGCGAGCTGCTCACCGGCTTTCTCGACGAGGTCGCCAGCGGGCTGGACGATCGCCAGCGCTATCACGATCCTGATCTGCCGCTGCAGACCCATCCCGGCGAAATCACCGCCGGCGCCCTCACGCGCGTACGGCGCATCATTCGCGACGCCATGGCCGACGATGACGCCATCGACCACTGGTTCGGGCGCTATATCACCGAGAGCAAATCCGGGCAGACCGCCGTGCCGCCGGAGCAGCCGCTATCCACGGATAAATTTCTGCAGCAGCTGCGCGCCACCGGCGCACTGTGGCGCAGTGAATACGCCCGCTTTTCCTTCATCGATGACGGCGTGGATGAGATCACACTGTTCGTCGATGGCCAGGCCTGGCCGCTGTCGCGCGCACTCACGAAGCCCGTGGCCCTGCTCTGCGACTGCCGCGAGATCGCCGCCGGCGACTTCGGCACGGCCCTGGACGACAAGCAATTCGGCCAGTTGCTCAGCCAGCTCTACAACTCCGGTTATGTCGAACTACCACAGGACGGTGAACAATGAAGAAAAGGATTCGCATCGAACGAGTCAGCTGGCAGTTGGCGGAAAAAGAACTCCGCGCCCTGCGTGAAGCCATTTTCATCAACGAACAGCAGGTACCGGAAGAGCTGGAATGGGACGGCCTGGACGACAGCTGTACCCATGTGCTGGCCTTTGATGAACAGAACCGCCCCATCGGCACCGGCCGCCTGCTGCCCGATGGCCACATCGGCCGTATGGCGGTGCTGCCGCCATGGCGGCACCAGGGCGTGGGCAGCGCCCTGCTCTCGGCGCTGATCGCCATTGCAAAAAAAATGCGCCTGGCAAGCGTCGAGCTGGACGCTCAGACCCAGGCCCTGAGGTTTTATCAACAACAGGGCTTCTGCACCGTTGGCGAAGTGTTCATGGATGCCGGCATCCTGCACCAGCGTATGCAGAGGATGCTGCCCGAATCCGCGACAGCCGAGCCCGAAGCGACGCTGGACCTGTCGGCACAAACACTGGGCGAGAGCCGCGACATCCTCTATCTGCAGACCCGTGGCGACAACCGCGACGTGGCGCTGAGCTTGGTGCAACAGGCGCACCGCTCGCTGCACCTGTTCACCCACAATCTCGACCCGGCGCTGTACGACACCAGCGAATTCGTCGAGGCAGTCAAGCAGCTGGCGCTTCACAGCACCCGCTCCAAGGTCTACATCCTGCTCAAGAATCCCACCGCCGCCATCACCCGCGGCCACCGCATCGTCGAGCTGGCGCGGCGTATCAGCAGCCACGTGTTCATCCACCGCGCCGCGGAAGAGGATCAGGACCGCATCGACAGCTTCATGGTGGTCGATGAAGTGGGGATTCTGCACCGCGCCCACGGCGCACGTTTCGAGGGCACGGCAGAGTTCTACAATCCTGGCGAGGCCCGGCAATTGCTGAAGTATTTTCACGACGCCTGGGAACGCAGCGTACCCGAGGCCGAACTGCGGCGGCTGCATATATGATGCGTATCCTGGCCGCCGTTCTGTTTTGCGCCCTGGTACCCGTCCAGGCCCTCGCCATGGGCAACTACCCGGAGGCCGGCGCCTGCCCGCAGGACAAGCCCTACTACGCCATCTGCACCCACAGCCTGCATAATCTTGAAGGCTGGTTCGGCCCTGGCTGCCACGCCACCCGTGAGGCGGCGGAAAAGGACGTCGAGGCCCATGCGCGTGAACAGCACCAGGGCAACACGCGCTGGACCGGGATCGCTAAAACCCGTTAGTTCATGGGTTGGGGTAGGAGCGGGCCATGCCCGCGATGAGCATTCTCCCTATTCGTAAAACAAAATTGTAGGAGCGGCTTTAGCCGCGAAGAAAGCAGGAATAATGTTCGCGGCTAAAGCCGCTCCTACAGGTAATGCCACCCCATCAGGACAGGGTTCATCGCGGGCATGGCCAGCTCCTACGGTCTATTTGTGGTTATTTGCTTGTGGCACAGACTGCGCCTTTTCCACTTTTTTCTCCGGCCTGCTCTGCCGCGCATAATGGGCGGCAAGCGCGGTAATCTCGCTCAGGCTTATTTCACCCAGCATGGCATTCATCATGGAGTGCTTGCGCGTCCCGTCACGATAGGCGATCAGTGACTTGACCAGATAGGATTCCACCTGCCCGGTAATAATGGGCTTGTCCGGTTGCTCGCTATAACCCGCCGGTCCATGGCAGCGATCGCACTTCACCACCCAGCGGGTGGGCGACTCCGGCAGCCGGACCTCGGGACGGGCACCATTCAACGAGGCATACCAGGTCGCCACATCGCCAATGGCCTGCTTGTCCAGCCCCTTGACGGCATCGGTCATGGCCTCGTGATGGCGTTTGCCGCTGGCGTATTCACGGATCGCCGACGCCAGGTAAGCGGCATCCTGTCCAGCCAGGCTGGGCACCTTGGGATCGCTACTCACACCCTTTTCTCCGTGACAACCGGCACAGGCGGCGCTGATTTTTTCACCGGCGGGCGCATCGCCCTTGCCCAGCTGCTTATTCTCGGTGGGTTCCTGAGTGGCATAGAACAGGCTGACCTTTTCGATGGCCACGTCGCTCAGGGTGCGGGTGAACATCTGCATGGTCTCATTTTTGCGCTCACCGGCCTTGTAGGCCTGGATGGTGGCAAACAGGTAACCCGGGGCGAGGCCGGTCAGGCGCGGGACGCCACCCTGGCCGCCATTGCCATTCTTGCCGTGACAGCCATCACAGGAGGCCGCCAGTCTTGCACCATCGCCAAGGGGATCGAAGACACCGGGCTTGCCGCTCTCACCCGTGGCCGGCGAAGCGGGTTTCTGGCGTGAATAGTAGGCGGCCAGATTGGCAATCTTCTGGTCGCTGAAGCCGGCTACGGCCTTCTTCATCATGGCATTCTTGCGCTCGCCATCACGATAGTGCTGCATGGCGATCTTCAAATAACGGCCATCCTGGCCGGCGAGGCTGGGGATATCGGGATTGATGCTGTTGCCATTGGCGCCATGGCAGCCCACGCAATCGGCCGCCGACTTGCGCCCCCTCTTGACCCTGCCCTGGGTCGCCAGCGCTGCCTTGCCCGGCTTGAGACTGGCAACATAGGCCGCCAGGTTGTCGATATCCCGCTTCGACAGGGAATACTTGAAATTCTTCATAATATCGGCACCCACGCGCTCGCCACTCAGGTAGCTGCGCAGGGATCGTTTGAAATAGTCCGGCTGAAGGCCGGCGAGGTTCGGCACCCCGGGGCGGGTACTGATGCCCTTGCCACCGTGGCAGGAGGTACACTGGCGTACAATGCGCTTGCCGGCGGCAACGGCGCGTTTGTCGATATGCCCGGCGCTGGCCGGCTTTGCATTCTCCACCCCTTTCCACGGCGTATCCAGCTTCGTGTAATGCTCGGCAACGCTCAGGCGTTCAGCATCCGTCAGGGCCACCACCGAGTCGCGCATGGGTTTGTGCTGGCGCGCGCCGACCACATATTCACGAATCGCATCGATCAGGTATGGCTGGTGCTGCCCGGCCAGGAAGGGGGCATCGTTGACGCTGGTGGCACCATCTTTGCCATGACAGGTATCGCAGCCGGCGGTAATGCCCTGTTCGTCAACAACCTCGGGGACACTGGCGACAACGACGCCAGTACCCGTATTTTCTGAACCGCAGGCCGCCAGCACCATCAGAATGAAGGCGGGATAAACAAGTCTAGGTTTCATCGTTACTTTCTCTATTTGAAAACAAGCCATCAATGCGACTGTCGTCAGTAATCAACATTAATCGTCAGGACTTGTATTGGGACACCGGGCGGATAGGCAGAGCAGACAGAAAAAGCCCCGGTAGGTTTGAACCTGAATCCGTGGCTTCAGGTTGAAGCTAGATTAGCGCACTCCCAGGTATCGGCAAAGGCTGCAGTGAATGGAATTTTTAATGCCTGGACTAACCTGGGTTATCCGCTGCCTGGCACCCGGCGATACCGCATGAATGGTGCTCATGCCTGCCCTTGACAGACAGGCAAAAACAGCGCAAAAAAAGCCGCGACTCTCTGGGAAGAAAGTCGCGGCTGACTCAAACAAATTAGGGGGTTTGTCTGCGAGTGGGTAAACAATAACGCAGGCCGCTATTCTGCAAAAGTAATATATAGCTATTATTAAATAGCATTTTGTGATTTAGAATGCCCGCTAGTGTGGTGCGTCAAACAGACTGGAAAAGATCCCCTGCTCCCCATCAAGCCGCCTCAAGGTGTTCACACATTAAAAGAGTACTAGTTGATCAGGATATCCCAGTCGGTAGACTCCAGAATGGTGCCGCGCACGGATTCCCGCAGCCAGCCATCAAAGAAGTCGATGGGATTGTAGGCATCCGTCAGCACCATGGCCGGGGTACCCGCAGGAAAGCGGAAACGCTGCCCCAACTGGGTATGCAGCAGTGGCAGCACGCTGCGGTGGCCGGTAATACGGCTGCGATTCAGCTGTAGGCGGCGCTCCGCTCCCTGATAGGCCATGATGGCCAGGTTGCCGACCCCCTGCGCAGATTTCTGCAGGTCGAAGGCTGGGTACACAACCACCTGATCGAAGGCCGTCGCCAGCGTCTTCACCACCGAGGCGGTCATGTAGGTCTCGCGCTTGAGGCTGCCGATGAGATTGACGGCCAGCACCCCGCCGGGCCGCAGGCGCTCACGCATCAGGCTCAGCGCCTCGACACTGAGCAGGTGCGCCGGGGTGATATCGCCGCTGAAGACGTCCAGTACGATATAGTCATAACGCTGCTCGGTGGCATTGAGATAATAGCGGGCGTCCTCGATGACCATGTCACCGCTGATGTGGAAATCAAAATACTCGCGGGCCACCGCCACCACGGACGGGTTGATATCCACCACATCACAGCGCACTCCCTGCCGTTCAAGCCAGCTCGGAACCACCCCCAGTCCCAGGCCAATCATCAGGCAGCGCTCACCCTGCGGTGCAAGACCACGACTGAGGTACTGCAGGAAATACGTGTATTCATAGGTGGACAGGCGACTGTTGAGATCCATCCCCCCCTGCACCATGCCGTCGATAATCATTTCCCGATGACGGATATCACCAAAGCTGTAGTCCACCACCTTGAGGCTGCCATAGTAGTTTTCCTCGCTGTGGATCAAATTCACCGCAGTGCCATCCTCCATCACCCGCGACACCGCCTGTTGCGGCTGATACAGCACCACGGGCAGAACGAGGAAGGCCAGCGCCCACCAGCGACGCTGGAAAAAGGCGAAATAACCCACCGACAGCAGGATCAGCAGGCCGCCGGTGAAGGCAAAAATCTGGTCCACGCTCAGATAGGCAATGAGGAAAAAACCGGTGGCGACGGTACCCACGGTACTGCCGATGGTCGACAGGGCGGACAGCCCGCCCACCACGCGGCCGATGTTGTGCAGTTCACGCGCCACGAGCTTGACCAGGAACGGGAACACGCAACCCAGCAGCAGCAATACCGGGCCAAACAGCGCCAGGGTGCTGGCAAAGGCGCCGCTCCGCAGCCCCAGGGGCAGGCTGGCCTTGAGGATCGGCCCCTTCAACACCGGCACCAGCAGGGCCAGCACGCCGGCCACGAAGAGAATGGCGAAAAGCAGCAGGGCCGGCCTGCGGGTGCGATCCGCAATCATGCCTCCCAGCGCATAACCGATTGCCAGGGCCAACAGCGCGACGGTAATCAGCGAGGTCCAGACAAACAGGCTGACACCGAAAAACGGTCCCATCACGCGTGAGCCCATGACCTCGATGACCATCACCAACGCGCCGCTGACAACCGTGGTCAGCAACAGATAGACCAGGAAAACCCGTGAATCGTGATGCTCTTCTTCCTGCATGTAGCCTATTCTCCCCTGATACCGGCCCGCACGCCGGCTGCAAATTATTGGCCTGAATCCGTGGTTTCAGGTGTTATCCTGTGTGTTATACGATGCAGACCGGCTGTCGCAGCGATAGCCCCAGCACGCTGGCGGCATGACCCTGATTGACGGCAATCTCGGCCAGACCGTTGGCGTTCTCGTACCAGAACCCCTGCCCCGGCGGCACATCGGAAAAGGTGCGCACCCGCGGCAGAACCTGTCCGCCAACCTGCAGGCGTGCATCCGTGGGCAATCGACGGGCGCGCAGGCCGGTCATTGCATTGCCAAAATCATCGATATAGATAATGCGCGGCAGATCTTCCGGCCAGTCGTCCAGCGGCTCCCGCTCCAGGCTGGCACTGTGCGGCATCTCCCCGCGGGCCAGCGCCGCCGCCACCGGGGCGAACAGGTCGCGGCCGTGGAAACTGGCCGACAGCGTTTGCGGGCGCCACAGGATCTCACGCCACTCGACCATTGCTGTCTGACGGCGGGCGACAACCTCGAACAGACCATTGTCCGGGCCGACGAACCAGTGCTCACCCGCCCGCAGTATCAGCGGACGGCGCCCGGCACTGCCCACTCCGGGATCCACCACGCAAAGAAACACCGTGCCTGCGGGAAATGCATCCACCAATGCCGCCAGCAGATAGGCGGAAGACTGCGCGTCGAAGGCCGGTGCGTCGTGCATCAGGTCCACCAGCGGCACTGCGGGTGTCGCACGCAACAATACCGCCTTCATCTGCCCGACATAGGGTCCGTGAAGACCAAAGTCGGTGAACAAAACAATCATTTTTCCGCCAGCCCCGTCTGATACAGCGTGGGATCGGCCACAGCGGCGCTAGCAAAACCCTCCGCCCGCAGGTGGCAGGAGTCACAGCGACCGCAAGCGCGACCGGCCTCATCCGGGTCATAACAGGAAAGGGTGACACGGTAGTCCACACCCAGACGCGTGCCCTCGCGGATAATGTCGGCCTTGCTGAGTTCGATCAGCGGCGTGTGGATACGCATGCCCTGCCCTTCCACACCGGCCTTGGTGGCAAGATCGGCTAGGGCCTGAAAGGCGGCGATGAATTCGGGACGACAATCGGGGTAACCGGAATAATCCACCGCATTGACACCGATGAAGATGTGCTGGGCCGCCAGTACCTCGGCCCAGCCCAGCGCATAGGCCAGGAAGATGGTGTTGCGCGCCGGCACATAGGTCACCGGAATGCCCTCGCTGGCCCCTTCGCCCGCCGACGACTTCGGCACGGCGATGGTACTGTCGGTCAGTGCCGAGCCGCCGATGGCGCGCAGATCCAGCGTGATGACGCGGTGCTCCAGCACCCCCTGCGCCTCGGCCACACGCTGGGCGGCGGCCAACTCGATACGGTGACGCTGGCCATAATCAAAACTCAGTGCATAACAGTCGTAACCCTGCGCCTGTGCCATGGCCAGGGTGGTGGCGGAGTCCAGCCCGCCGGAGACCAGTACCACAGCCCGCGCCTTCTGCCCGGCGCTGCTCATCGCCCCTGCTCCTCGCCCCAGAGAATCTTGTGCAGCTGCAGCTGAAAACGGACCGGCAGGCGATCCTGCAGAATCCACTCGGCCAGCTGACGGGCATCCAGTTCAGCAAAGCAGGGCGACATGAGCACCTCGCAGCGATCGGCGAGCGCGTGGCGCGCAATCACCTCACACGCCCAGTCGTAGTCGGCGCGGCTGCAAAGGACGAATTTGACCTGATCCCGCACCGTGAGATGGGCGATATTGTCCCAGCGATTCTTTGCTGCCTCTCCCGAGTCCGGCGTCTTCAGATCCATCACCCGGATGACGCGCGGGTCCAGCGCCGAGATGTCCAGCGCGCCGCTGGTCTCCAGCGAGACCTCATAACCGGCATCACACAAGGCTTCGAGCAGGGCTGGACAGCCCTTCTGCGCCAGCGGTTCACCACCGGTCACGCAGACGAACCGTGGCTGGTAGCCGGCCACCTCGGCGAGGATATTCGGCATGTCACGCCATTCACCGCCCTGAAAGGCATAGTGGGTATCGCAATAGACGCAGCGCAGCGGGCAGCCGGTGAGGCGCACGAACACCGTAGGCCAGCCCACGCTGCGTGACTCGCCTTGCAGGGAATAGAATATCTCGCTGATTCGCAGCAACCCCGGCCGGGACGGCTGCGATACACTTTGCAGGCTGGGATCACTCATAACGCGGAAGGGACGCGAAACTGACCACTGACTTGCCGGCCACTCGTGCAGTGTCTCCTGCCAAATGCAGGATCAGGGTTTGAGCTCCTGCAGACGTTTGGTCGCCAGCCGCGCCGCCGTCGTGTCAGGGTAGTTCATACGCACACCGTTGAGAGACAGGCGGGCCCTGTCATTGTCACCCAGCGCCTGATAGGTGTAGCCCATCTTCAGCAGGGCATCGGGGCGCTTGGGGCTGTTCGGGAAGTTTTTGACCACCTGTTCAAACTCGGCCAGGGCCGCCTTGAAATTGCGTTGCACATAATTGGCCTCACCCAGCCAGTACTGCGCATTGTCGGTGTAGCGCCCCTTCGGATAAGTCTGCACAAAAGCCTTGAATGCCTCCACCGCGAGGTCATAACGCCCCTCTTTCAGCAGATTGAAGGCGCGCTCGTAATCGTCGTGCTCTTGCTGTGTATCCACCTCGGCAATGGCCACCCCGGCCGCCGAATCTGTCGCGGAAGGAACAGAGGCCGCGGCCGCCGGCACCACCGACGTCGCGGCAGCCCCCGCCGCTGTCAACCCTCCCTCCAGCGGCGCTGCCATCCCCGTCACCGGGGTGATCGACGCCACTGACGCGCCAGCCGTTGCCTTTGCCTGCGCGGCCTCCAGTTGAGCCAGACGACGATCGACGTCCAGATACAGATCGCGCTGGCGCTTTTTCAGGCTTTCCAGTTCATGGGCCTGTTCCTCCAACTGCCCCAGCAACTGCTGGCTTTCCCGCTGCAGACTCTCCAACGCCAGCGCCATATCGACCAGGGTCTGGTTTTCCAGCAGCCGCTCGACACGCGCCAGCCGCGCCTCCAGGGCCTTGACGGTCTCGGCAGGTGCGCCCGGCTGGCTGGAGGCTTCGATCACCGGCGCAGGTGCCGCCATGGCCGGCACTGGCGATAGCAGCACACCGGCAGCAAGCACGAAGATGGAATAATAATGTTTCGACATGACGTATTTCGGGAGTGTTTAGTCTAGGTTTAACGCAGGTAGTCGATAATCGCGCGACGATTCAGTGACCAGGCACTTTCATCGTGGCCCAGTGCCGCAGGACGCTCTTCACCATAGCTGATCACACGAATCTGACTGGCGGAAACGCCCTGCAGGGTCAGCATACGCTTGACGGCATTGGCACGACGTTCGCCCAGGGCAATATTGTACTCACGGGTGCCACGCTCATCGGTATGGCCCTCGATGGTAATGTTGACGCCTTGGTTAGTGGCCAGATATTCGGCATGGGCGTTGATAATGTCACGAAACTCGTCTTTGATATCGCTCTTGTCGAAGTCGAAATAGATCACGCGCTTGCTGAGCAAACTACTGGGGTCATTCAGCGGATCAACAGTAGCGGCCATATCTTCAGCGCCACCGCCCATGCGTTCACCCATCATGTCACTGCCGTCACCAGTACCCTGGGTCGAGGTGGACGAATCCATGCCGGTCACCTGTTCACTGACCTGGCCACCCTCAACCTCGTCCTTGACCTCACCTGAAGTACCGCAACCCAGCAACAATAGCGCAGGCAAAATGGCAAACGCAGCCTTGGCCAAAAATTTCATAGTAAACTCCTTCATATTATTTATTGAATGGGGACCATGCCGGTTCCCGCACATCACCCTCTTGCACAGTCAGACGCTGGCGAACCCGTCCATCGACGGAAACCGCTGCCAGCACACCTCGCATGCCAGAACTCGTTGCATAAAGAATCATGCTCCCGTTGGGTGCGAAGCTGGGCGATTCATCCAGCGACCCATCGGTCATTACCTGCAAATAGCCCGTTTCCAGTTCCAGCACGGCGACACGATACTTGCCATTGCTGCGATGGATCATGGCCACCTTTTTGCCATCCGGCGAAACCGCCGCACGGGCATTGAAATTGCCTTCATAGGTCAGCCGCTTTGCCTTGCCACCCGTGGCAGACACGCGGTAAAGCTGGGGCCGCCCTCCCCGATCCGAGGTAAAGATAATGCTTTTGCCATCGGGCATCCACGCCGGCTCGGTATCAATGGCCCAATGGCGCGTTATACGCCGTACCTTTTTGCTGCCCAAGTCTATGACATATATCTCGGGGTTGCCATCCTTTGACAGGCTCAGGGCCAGCGACTTGCCGTCCGGTGACCAGGACGGCGCACCGTTCAGGCCAAGGTTGGATGACACCAACTGACGCCGGCCACTGGCCACCTCCTGGATAAAGACCACCTGATGCCCATCATCCTCCAGCGAGGAGTAGGCCAGGCGCTTACCGTCCGGTGACCAGGACGGACTGAGGATGGGCTCGTTGGAATTCATCAGCGCCTGGGCGTTATGGCCGTCGGAATCGGCCACCCACAGGGTGTAGCGCCGCTGTTTCCCCACACCGCTGGCGGTCACATAGGCCACTTCAGTATTGAACGCACCCGGCTCACCGGTCAGCGCCTTGTAAATGATGTCGCTGGCATGATGCGCAGCGCGACGCAGGCGGGTGCCGCTGACCGACATCACGTAGCCATCGAGCTGCTTGCCCTTGAAGATGTCGTAGATGCGGAAGCGGATCTTGTAGCGGTCACCGCCCAGGTAGTCGATATTGCCAGCCACCATATAGTCACTGCCGATCAGCCGCCAGTTCTTGAAGTTGACCTCGGAATCACTGTCCGGCCGAGCCAGCATGTCCTTTGTCGGCAGGGGCGCAAAACGCCCGGAGCGCGCCAGATTGCTGCTGATGATGCCGGCTATGTCCTGCGGTGGCTTCGGCTCCGGCCCGGTCCACTTGAAGGGGACGACGGCAACGGGAACCGCGCCTTCGATCCCCTGGGTGATCTCAATATTGAGCGCAGAGTGGGCGGCACCGGCCAGCAGCGACAGCATGAGCAGGGCAACGGAAAGAAAGGGTTTTTTCAATTTGGGCATACTTGTCTCATGATCGCCGCAATAATGGACTACTGTTGATTACTGTGGCTTAAAGTTGAAGATGATCTCACGCTCGAACAGGCGCGGATCCTTCGGCATCGGCAACGGTGACGACTTTTTCACCGCCCTCTCCACCGACCGGCGGAAGGTATCATCACCGGTGCACTGCGTCACCTGCACATCGATCACCTCCCCCCCCGGAATCTGTTTCACCAGCACCTTGCACGACAAACCCGTCCGCGCGCTGGGCGGCTTCAGCCAGTGACGTTCCACCTTGCCGGCGATCGCATCTTTGTACTGAGCGCGCAGGGAGTCCAGACGACGGCGTTTTTCCGCATCCAGCTGCGCCTGTTCAGCGGCGATCTCGGCACGCATGGCGGCCTCCCGCTCGCGACGCTTGCGCTCTTCAATAGCACGCTTGCGGGCCGCCTCCTTCTCCTGAATGGCACGCTTGCGGGCCGCTTCCTTCTCCTGCTGACGTTTGACCGCCATTTCGGCCAAACGTTTTTCCTCGGCCTTACGTTTTTTCTCCAGCACCGCCTGCTCGGCCTTCATACGCTCCAGTTTCTTCTGCTCTTCGGCCTTTTTGGTCGCAAGGCGTTTTTCCTCGACCTTGCGCTTTTTCTCCGCCTCTTTCTTGCGCCGGTTTTCCGCCTCACGTTCCTTTTTCAGCTGCGCCAGGCGCCGTTCTTCCGCCTTGCGCTTCTTTTCCGTCTCGCGCATCTCGCGCTCCAGCTTGCGCTTGCGGGCCTCCTCTTTCTTGCGCTGAGCCTCGGCCTTCTTTTGCTCCAGCGACTCGGCCTTTTTCAGCTTTTCCAGCTCGGCCTGAACCTGTTTTTCATTCACCGCCACGGCCTGGACGATGTTCACCTTCGGTGAGGCAGGCTGCGGGGTTTCGTGTAAATCCAGGCTGAAAAACAGCACCGCAGCCAGCGCCACATGCACCAGCACGGCATAAAACATGGCCAGCGGATCCTGGGCAACTTCCTTCAGCAGGTCTCTCACGGCGTTATTGCTTTCTCACGTCTTCCGGGGTATCGGTAATCAAGCCCACACTAGGCGCACCGGCCTTCTGCAACAAAGACATGGCAACGACCACCTTGCCATATTCCACATGCGTGTCGCCACGCACCATCACCGGCGTCTTCGGCTTGTGCCGCAGCACCGCGGCGACACGCGTCACCAGCATCTGATGATCGATGGGATCGTCGATGTTATCACCCACATTGAGGTAGTAGTCGCCATTGGCCGTCACCGTCACCACCAGCGGCTCATCCGTCTCCTCGGTCATGACCTCCGACTCGGCCTGAGGCAGTTCCACGTTGACACCCTGAGTCAGCAGCGGCGCGGTAATCATGAAGATCACCAACAGCACCAGCATCACATCGATGTACGGCACCACGTTGATCTCGGACATGGGCCGGCGCTTTTTGCGTTGCGGCTGGCAGGCCATTAGTACCTAGACTCGTAGTCGTTTTCCACCCGGGCTCTCACTTGTGCGACTGCCGTTGCAGGATGTTGGAGAACTCTTCGAGGAACACTTCGTAGCGGCCGATGATGCGCTCCAGCTCGGTGTTGAAACGATTGTAACCAATCACCGCCGGGATCGCGGCAAACAGGCCCATGGCAGTCGCCACCAGCGCCTCGGCGATGCCCGGCGCCACCATCGCAATGGTGGCCTGCTTGACATTGCCCAGCGCACGGAAGGAATTCATGATGCCCCACACGGTACCGAACAAACCGACGTAAGGACTGGTGGATCCGACCGTGGCGAGGAAGGGCAAGTGCACCTCCAGCCTGTCCGTCTCGCGTGCCAGGGCGATGCGCATGGCGCGCTGCGCACCCTCCAGCACGAAGGCCGGATCAATATTTGGCTGCTTGTGCAGACGGGCATATTCCTTGAAACCGGCCTCAAAGATCGTCGCCATGCCGCCATCGTGCTCGTAGTGCCCGGAAGTCACCTGCGCGTAGAGGCCGGCAAGATCCCCGCCGGACCAGAATTTCTCTTCGAACTCATCGGCGGCCGACCGCGCACGTGCCATCACCCTGTGTTTCTGGAAGATCACATTCCAGGAAAACAGCGAGGCGATGAGCAACAGCAGCATCACCAGCTGCACCAGCACACTGGCGCCGGTAATCAATGAAAGAATTGACATATCAGTGGTCACTGAAAATCTCCCTTCGCACTATTTCGGGAAAGGGCCGTGGACGTAAATTCACGGCATCAACACACACAATCTTGATGCTGCCACGACACAGAACATCACCATATTCCCCATTTTCTGACGCCCGGCAAACCTTCTGTTCAACCACCACGCTTGCCCGCCGGGTCTGCTGCGGACAAACGCTCACCAGCAACTGCTGGTTAAAGCGCCCGGGCTTGAGGTAGTCCACTTGCGCCGAGGCCACGGCAAACATCACGCCATGTTGCTCGAGCAGCGTATCCTGCTCGATGCCTTTATCACGCAGCCACTCGGTGCGAGCCCGTTCCATAAACTTGAGATAATTGGCGTAATACACCACACCACCATTGTCGGTGTCTTCATAATAAACCCGCACCGGCCAGCGAAAGTCATCCATGGGATTGATACGATCCGTATTTGAAGA
>CAZTPE010000029.1:3019-15548 GCA_964614545.1 uncultured Ectothiorhodospiraceae bacterium | reverse complement strand
ACAAACCTGCCCGCTACGCCCATGAACCCTATCGGCGCAAGCTGAGCATCATGCGTTACCGTCTGGAGCGTAATCTGGTGCTCATCAAGGATCAGCTGCTGGGACGCGAAGCACGCAGCGAGACCCACATCGAGCACCGCTACGATTCCGAGCTGAGTTTCCTTGCCGACCTGAAGCTCATCCACCAGTCATTGCTCGGTCATGGCGACGCACGCATTGCCAACGGCAAGCTGAAAGACCTGATCCGTCTGGTGGAGACCTTCGGCTTCTACTGTCTGCAACTGGACGTACGCCAGGAATCCACCCGCCACAGCGAGGCCGTCGCCGAACTGTTCAAGCAGCGCGGCGAAGACTACGAGGCGCTGGACGAAGACGGCCGCATGGCCCTGCTGGAGCGGGCCATCCGCGATCCCGCCGGCCTCAATCCGGGCGACGACAGCCTCAGTGAACCGACACAGGAAACCCTGGCGGTATTCGGTGTCATGTCATCGATGCGTAACGAGATCAGCGAAAACGCCTTCGGCAGCTACGTCATCTCTATGACCCACGAGGCCAGCCATGTGATGGAGGTCATGCTGCTGGCACGCCTGAAAGGTCTGGCCCGCATCGACGGCAACCACATCGAATCGCACATTTCCATTTCACCGCTGTTCGAGACCATCGAGGATCTGGAGCACATCGAGCCGGTGATGGAACACCTGCTTAAGAACGAGACCTACAGCGCCCTGCTGGCCGCCAACGGCAACCTGCAGGAAATCATGCTGGGCTATTCCGACTCCTGCAAGGACGGCGGCATCCTCGCCTCCGGCTGGAATCTGTACGAAGCGCAGAAGCGCGTTACCCAGCTGACCAACGCCCACGGCGTCCAGTGCCGTCTGTTCCACGGTCGCGGCGGTACCATCGGCCGTGGCGGTGGCCCCACCCACGAGGCCATCCTGGCGCAACCCGAGGGCACCGTGCACGGGCAGATCAAGTTCACCGAGCAGGGTGAAGTGCTGTCATCCAAGTACAGTAATCAGGAAACCGCTGTCTATGAGCTGACCATGGGCATCACCGGCCTGATCAGGGCCAGCTGCAACCTGGTACAACCCACCGACCCGGAGCGCCGCGACTATCTGGCGGTGATGGACGAACTGGCCGACAGTGGCGAACAGGCCTACCGCCAGCTCACCGACGAGACCCCCGGCTTCCTCGACTACTTCTACGAGGCCACCCCGGTCACCGAGATCGGCCTGCTTAACATCGGCTCGCGACCCTCGCATCGCAAAAAGGGCGACCGTGCCAAGACCTCCGTGCGCGCCATCGCCTGGGTGTTCGGCTGGGCCCAGTCACGCCACACCCTGCCGGCCTGGTACGGCATCGGCAGTGCTATTGAGAAATGGCGCGGTAACGACCCGGTGCGTCTGGCCCAACTACAAAAGATGTACGAAGACTGGCCCTTCTTCCGCGCCCTGCTGAGCAACACTCAGATGGCCTTGTACAAGGCCGAGCCGGACATTGCCCGGGAATACGCCGGCCTGTGCCAGGACAAGGAAACCGGCGAACGCATCTATTCAGCCTTCCACGGTGAGTTCTACCGCACCGTGAACCAGGTATTGAACGTCTCCGGCAATCAGCACCTGCTGGGCGAAACCCCACGCCTGGAGCTGTCACTGATGCGCCGCAATCCCTATCTGGATCCCCTCAACTTCATCCAGCTGACCCTGCTGAAGCGTTACCGCGATGAATCGCTGCCGCAGGCAGAGCGCGAAAAATGGCTGGACCCGCTGCTGCGCTCCATCAACGCCATCGCGGCGGGGATGCGGAATACAGGCTAGAGGCTGGAGGCTGGAGGCTAACGGAGCGTGACGCCTGCACATTCCTACAACAACCACCCCTCAAGCCTCAAGTCTGCAGCCTCATGACCTAAAGAAATACCCATCAGCGGCGGCCATATTCCGGCATGAGCACCCTTGACGCCCTCACCAGCCCTGCCTTGCTGCTGGCACTCGCCGCCTACACGGTGGTGTCACTGCTGGTGGAATGGCTGGGGCGACGGCTGCTGGTGGCCGTCGGCGAGGTCGAAAGCACCCACTGGCTGTTCGAACGACTGCTGATTCCCAGCGCCCGCGCACTGGCACTGGTGGTGTTCATCCTGCTCGCCTACCCCACCCTTTTCGGCCTTCCCGAGGCCCCGAGTCTGGGCAGTCTGCTAAGCGCCGACCGCGCGCGCATCACCCACCTGGTCAATCTCACCTTCGCACTTTCACTACTACTGCCTGTGCTGCCCGTGGTCGGCCGTCTGCCCGCGCTGGTATTACCCATTCAGGGCATGGCCGCCGCCAGCCTGCTGTTCCACTGGTGGGCGGCAAGCCTGCCACCACGGTGGATCGAATTCTGGCCCGACTGGAACACACTCGGCATCCTGCTGGCAATGGCCTTCGCCAGTCATGCCCTGGCACGCTGGTTGGCAGCGGCCATCGCCACTGGACTGATGCAGAAATATGAAAAAGCAGGCATGGAGGCACTGGTCTACCGCAGCATCATCCTGATCCTGCAGGCACCGGTGATCCTGTTTTATACCCTGTCGCTGGGACAGCAACTTCGATGAGGTTTTGAAGAAATTCAGAAATGAAACCGCACCGCAGCCATCCACACGGCGGTGCAGCCCAGCAGCAGGAAGGCACCCAGACTGCCCCCGGCCAAGCGCCTGAAACGCGTTACCAGTTCCTCTTCGGACAGCGCAGACAGCAGATAGGGCCGCTTGCCGTGAATCGACTTCGACATGACATGCGTTGGTGGCGCCACGCTGCGCTGTGACTGTTCCTTGCGTACCTGCTGATAGGCCGCCTTGCGCACCGCCTCCCATTCCTGCAGGTCGATGTCGCCGTCGCCATTGGCATCGAAGTCTTTCAGCAGTCTTGCCTTGTCGCCCTTCCACGCCCGCAGCAGCGCGCGCACTTCTTCTTCGGTGTTGAAGGATTCCGCGCCGCCGCCCACGGATTTGAACATTCCGATGGCGTACAGCGGCTCGCCGGCGCGCAGGCGTTCTTCGGTGTAGCGATAGCGTGAGCCAACGCGGCCCAGCATCTGTCCCAGCAGGCCGCTGCGGCCGCCACGCTTGCGCGACGGATAGCTGAAGTCGAACCAGACTTCCTTGTGGCGGGTGATCACCGTGGCGCCCTCCGGGTCGATGACGCAACGCCCGGTACGCCCCAGCAGCAGGAACAGTTCATCGCTGCTGCCGGAGTCCACCACGTGGGTGTGCTTGTCACCCATTTTCTCGACCTTGTAGCGGTACCAGGCGCAGGTCTTGCCGGTGAGCGGCGCGACGATGGGTGCACCGTCCATCAGCTGCGCCATACCGGACAGTTCGCCGTAGCCTTGGGCAGCGGAGCGGATCTTTGCCGTGGGTGTATCTTCGATAACGCGCACGCGCTGCAGAAAAATGAAGGCGTAGACGAAAGCCGCCACGGCAAGACCAGTGGCCACGAGAAACGTGAACCAGAAGGCCAGCGGTGTGGCCTGGGTCACCCACTGGGTTGCGGCATCCAGCATCACCGGCTAATTGAACAGGCCTTTGATATCGACGTCTTTCTTTTCTTCCTCACTGAACTCCAGCAGTTCAAAGGGCTTGAAGGACAATTTTTTCGCAATAATGATGTCCGGAAACTGCTCGATGCGCACGTTGTTAAGGTTAACCGCCTCGTTATAAAACTCGCGCCGGTCGGCGATAGCGTTTTCCAGCCCGCTGATGCGGGCCTGCAGGTGCTGGAAGCTCTGATCGGCCTTGAGATCAGGATAGGCTTCAGCCAGCGCAAACAGGCCACCCAGGCCCAGGCGCAGCTGCGTCTCCGCGGCCCCCAGCGCGCCGATGTCGCCCGATTGTTGGGCGCTGGCCACCTGCGAGCGGGCTTGCATGATCTTTTCCATGGTCTCCTGTTCGTAGCCCATGTACTGCTTGCACACCTCCACCAGCTTGGGCAGCTCATCGTGGCGCTGCTTCAGCAGTACATCGATATTGGCCCAGGATTTGGACACGTTGTGCTTCAGGGATACCAGATTGTTGTAGATGAGAATGACGTAGATAACCAACGTCACGAGTAGGGCAATGATAATAAAGCTGGTTACGGACACGGTTGATCGCTCCTGGTTGATCCGGGGAAGGTCCTGTTGCCTCGGCGGGCAAATTGCGCGTCAGAGCTTAGCAGAACCCTTGTCTACATCGACAGAATTCATGCTGACTTGAAACAAGGCGCGTAACGGCAAATAGATCAGTAAGAGTGCCCTCGCTGATCGCGGCGGGCAAGACGGAAAGCGGCCCGGAGAGGGGGCCGGTCCGGTCAGGGTTCTGGCTGTCAGACGGTTTCGTTGACGTAGTTTCCCAAGGTGGGTGTTGATGACGGTGCGGAACGATCATCCTGCTCAGCATTGCTGGAGCGGGTATCATTATTTTCCGGCTCTGTAGCCTGGCTTTCGCGCACTGCCGTCGGCACTTCAGCATCACGTGGCGGCTCGCGGGTCGCATCAGGCAAAGCCGGCATGGGCATATTCAAGCTGCTGATTTCCATCATTTACCTCCCGGATCAAGCCACGCAATAGGGTCGAAAAGCATTCCTGGCCCTTCAATGGCGGTTGTCGTCCAGCAGCAGGGAAACTTGAGCGAAACCTACACCCTACCGAGTTGAAATAATCCCGGTTTCGAGACAGGATGACGCATGCCTGACACCACACCCCTGCTGATCGTTGCCAGCACCCTGCTTATCCTGTTGCTGATCCAGCAATTACTGGCGCAGGTCGGCAAACGGGCTGAATCTACCAGACTCGCTCTAAAAACAACGCAGCCTCAGGGGATACCGCTGATCAATGGTCTTTCCGTCATGGGTCTGGACGAACGCGGCATCAATAGCCTGCGGGCATTGATAAAAGACACTGATAGTGTGGCGCTGACGACCTTCCTCGCCTTCAACCGGCCCACCGTACAAGAACTGGACAATTATCTGCAGCACCTGTTCGAACAGTTCCGCAATGCCACCGATGCCATTACCGCCGCCAGCCTGCCGACGCCACCGGCGGGCATGCGCATTGACGCCCTCAGCACCACCGAACGCAATCTGCTGCTTAACCGCGACCCACGCCAGCCGCGCCACATTGACCGCGCACTCATGGCCCGCTTCGGTGGCCACGCCTTCCTGCCCCACTTCGCCCTCTATAGCTCACGCGAAAGCGGTGTTACCCTGCATGTACCGCCCTTTGACACCGACCGCACGCTGTTTGAGACACTGGCCAAATCCGGCATCGCCTCAAGAGGCCGGCAGATCCCCCTGCAGCAGCGCCTCAGCGTGCTAAAGATGCAGGAACTGCGGCAGATGGGCAAAGACCTCAAGCTGGCACAGAAATTCACCCGCAAGGCCGACGCCACGGAGGCCCTGTCACAAATGCCCGGCTCAGCCGTTCTACTGTCAATGCAGTACGTCATCGACGACCTGTTCATACTCAACCCCCTGGATGTCGACCCGCATGCCATCAAACAGGAATGGGCCTGGCTGACAGCCTATGCCAAACTGCTCGGCAGCGTTTCGCCCCGGCGTACCACGCTGTCATCAGCGCAGGCTGTGGCAGAACAGAAATCACGGTAAAATGCCGCCCTTTCCCGGCGACCATCCTAACGACGACCCAAAAATGAGAAACCACCACGCATGACCAGCCCAAAGCACCACCCCGCATTCCAGCATCTGCGCAGCCAGCCTATCGATGCCCTCAACCTCACAGTGGAAGAATACGAACACCGTGAAACCGCCGCCAGGCACTACCACCTGTCTTCGGACAGCAACGAAAATGTGTTTCTCGTCGCCCTGCGCACGGTGCCCACGGATTCCACCGGTGTCGCCCATATCCTCGAACACACCGCCCTCTGTGGCAGTGAACACTATCCGGTGCGCGATCCCTTCTTCATGATGATCCGCCGCTCACTGAACACCTTCATGAACGCCTTCACCAGCAGCGACTGGACGGCTTATCCGTTCGCCAGCCAGAACCGCAAAGACTTTTTCAACCTGATGGATGTGTATCTGGACGCGGTGTTCTTCTCCACACTGCACGAACTGGATTTCGCCCAGGAAGGCCACCGGCTGGAGTTCGCCGAGGCCGACAACCCCGACACCGAACTGCAATTCAAGGGCGTGGTATTCAATGAAATGAAGGGCGCCATGAGTTCACCGGTGAGCACCCTGTGGCAGACCCTGACCAAATACCTGTTCCCCACCACCACCTATCATCACAACAGTGGCGGTGAACCCCAGGAGATCCCCGATCTCAGTTATGCGGAACTGAAGGCGTTCTATCGCACTCACTACCATCCGTCTAACGCCATTTTGATGACCTCGGGCGACATTCCCGCCGCCGAGCATCAGCAGCGCTTCGAAGAACGGGCCTTGAGCCGCTTTCAGCGCTCCGACAAGCGCATCATCGTCAACGACGAAAAACGCTACTACGCCCCCATCGCCATTGAAGAATCCTATGCCCTGGAGGAGGCCGAGATGGATGGCGACAAGACCCACATCGTGCTCGGCTGGTTATTAGGCCACAGTACCGACCTGCAGGCCGAGCTGCGCGCCGAACTATTGTCCGGCGTCTTGCTGGATGACGGTGCCGCCCCCCTGCGCCGCGCCCTGGAAACCACCGACCTGGGCACGGCCCCCTCACCTTTGTGCGGGCTGGAAAACAGCAACCGCGAGATGAGTTTCATGGCCGGGCTGGAAGGCAGCCGCCCCGAGCACACGGCAGCCGTGGAACAACTGATCCTGGATACGCTGCGCGAGGTGGCCGAAAACGGCGTGCCGCAGGAACGCGTCGAATCCTCCCTGCACCAGCTCGAACTGGCCCAGCGCGAGGTCGGTGGCGGTCACTATCCTTACGGCCTGCAACTGATTCTCGATGCCCTGCCCTCCGCCATTCACTACGGCGACCCGGTGGCCGCACTGGATCTGGACCAAGCCATCGAACAGCTGCGCGAGGACATCCGCGACCGGGACTTCATCCCCGCCCTGATCCGCGAATGGTTCCTCGACAATCCGCACCGGGTACGCCTGACCCTGAAGCCGGACACCGAACTGGCGGCGCGCCGTGACGCCGACGAGCGCGCCCGCCTGGCGCGCATCAAGGCCGGTCTGAGCGAGGAAGAAAAACGGCACATCGTCACCCAGGCCCAACAACTCGCCGAGCGGCAGATGCAGGAAGACGATGCCGACATCCTGCCCAAGGTCGGACTGGAAGACGTGCCGGCCGAAATGCCCATCGCCAAAGGCGAGACCGACACCATCAACGATATCCCCTGCAGCCTCTACGAGCAGGGCACCAATGGCCTGGTCTATCAGGAAGTCGTGGTGCGCCTGCCGCAGCTCGATGATGAACTGTTGGACGTACTGCCCTACTACACCCACTGCCTCACCGAGCTGGGCTGCGGCCAGCGCGATTACCTCGAAGCCCAGGCTTGGCAGACCCAGGTCAGCGGCGGCCTGTCCGCCTACAGCAGCGTACGCGGGAAGATCGACGACGTGCAGAATGTGTCCGGCTATCTGATCTTCTCGGGCAAGGCCCTGTCGCGCAATCACCGTGAATTTGCCGAGCTGCTGCGCACTTCCTTCAACGAAGTGCGCTTCGACGAACTACCGCGCATCCGTGAACTGATGGCACAACTGCGTGCCAGCCGCGAGCAGGGTGTCACCGGGCGCGGTCACAGCCTCGCCATGCAGGCCGCCAGCAGCGGCATGAGTCCTGCCGCCGCACTCAGCCACCGCCACTCCGGGCTGCTCAGCATCCAGACACTGAAAGCCGTGGATGATGACCTTGACGAGGCAAAAAATCTCGCCGCACTGGCGGAAAAACTACAACAACTACACCAGAAAATCATGGCCTCTGCACAGCAATTCCTGCTAATTGGTGAGTCACAAAGCCTGACGCAAATGAAGCAAAATGCCGCCGAACTGTGGCCGACAGTACCCGCACAGGACACCGCAGCCTTCGGCCTGCCCAAGGTACAGGAAACGGTGCACACCCTGTGGACCACCAGCACCTCCGTCAACTTCTGCGCCAAGGCCTACCCCACGGTGCCGGTGGAACACCCGGATGCCGCGCCACTGACGGTGTTGGCGGGTTTCCTGCGCAACGGCTTCCTGCACCGCACCATCCGCGAACAGGGCGGCGCCTATGGCGGCGGCGCCAGCCAGGACTGCAGCACCGCCAGCTTCCGCTTCTATTCCTACCGTGACCCACGCCTGGAGGAGACACTGCAAGACTTCGACCACTCCATCGACTGGCTGCTCAACGAGGAACACGAACCCCGCCAACTGGAAGAGGCCATCCTCGGCATCATCGGCCAACTGGACAAACCCAGCTCACCGGCCGGCGAAGCCAAGGACGCCTTCCACAACCAGTTGCATGGCCGCACGCCGGAACAGCGCCAGCGTTATCGCCGGCGCCTGCTGGTGGTCACCCTGGAGGATCTGAAACGTGTCGGTAAAATCTACCTGCGTGCAGAAAACGCCAGCATTGCCGTCATTGGCAATCCGGGCGCAGCGGAGGCCGCCCGCTCGCTGGGTCTCGAGATCCACGCGCTGTAATAAAACACCCGCGACTCTTCTCCACAGAGGCGCAGAGAACACAGAGAATGCATCGACGGAATAAACAGCGCGGGAAAGCACAGGATGGTGCGGCAAAAACTCATTTTTCGTCATTGAGCGATTTCAGGGCCATCATGCGCACGGCGCACGCTACGGACAGGTGTAGTGTGCGCCGTGCGCACAAGAGGGACACCCAACTCCTCAGTGAGCTGCGTGTCCCTGTGGTGAGCTGAATAATGACAAACGCCCTTTGATACGAAGATCAAAGGGCGTTTCGTCTGTCCGTCAATCAGCCAAGTACAGCGGCGTCGCAACTACTCCACAAACGCAAAATGGACGATGCGCGCCAGACCGTTGCGCGGTTCGACCTGAACCCACAAGGTGCCCCGGTAGACATCGACACCACCGTGCTTCTCGGCCTGTACCTCAACCAGATAGTCACTTTCGCCACGGGCAAAGCCGTCCTCCAGAATCCAGTGCAGATTCATTAATTCCATGCGACGCGCCACAGTACTGTCGAACAGGCCCTGATAATCCTTGCGAATACCCGCGACCGTGGAGCGGTCGTTGCTGGAGGCATCGCTGGAAAACAGGTCCATGAAGGCATCGATATCACCCGCCTCATAGTAAGTCACCAGCGCCATCATCAGCGGGTTCAGATCTGCTTCTGTCAGGGGAGAGTTGCTGGTGGCCGGCTGCTGGGCACCCTCAACGGTCTTCACGTCCGAAAAATACAGACGGGAAATCTGTAACCCGGCGTCCCCCTTCGTCACCTGCAACGTCACCTTGCCCGATGTCAAAACGGGTGTCTCGGCACCCGCGGGCAAGATCGTCGCCTGGAATTTCCCGCGGCCGCGCGCAAAGGTATCATCCCGTTTCCAGCTCAGATCACTGAAGACCATATTGCGCTTGCCCGTCGTGGCGAAGGTTTTTTCGTATTCCGCGCGAATACCCTCCCCCGTGGTTTGCGTATCCGTGCGTGCCTTGCTGTAAAACAGGGACATGATCTCGTTCAGATCCCCGTTTTCGTAGTGAGCGAGAAACTGACCTACCAGCTGCACCAGATCCGCCTCGGTGATGGCACTCACGACCGGCGCAACGGCCGCCGTCTGAGGCACCTTCGTCGCCACATTGGACGTGGCTTCAGACTTGGCCAGAAGAGCCGCTTTTCTCTCACTGGCAGCCAGTTCGGCAGCCGCCGCGGCACGCGCATCTGCCTCTGCCTCTGCCTCTGCCGCGGCCCGCGCCTTTGCTTCATTCGCTGTCTGAATCCGGGCTTCCTCTTCAGCCCTGGCACGAGCACGAGCACGGGCACGCGCATCGGCAGCAGCCCGAGCTTCAGCAGCGGCCTCCGCTTCCGCCTCCGCTTTCTGTCGCGCGGCGGCTTCCTGTCGTGCAATTTCCTCCTTTCGTGCGGCCTCTTCAACCGCCGTCGCCTCAGCGACGGCCTGTGCTCTGGCTTCTTCCTCGGCCTGAATATTGACTGACGAGGCAAACTGCGTGTCGTCCTGTTCATTACCCATCACTACGGGAGAATTGACGTCTTGCCCAGCATCGCTGGCAGCGTCAGCTGAAATCGTCTCCTGCAATGCCACAGGCACATCTTCATCCCGTGCCAGATCTTGCGAAAGGCCCTGAAAATTCCCCTCGTCGACATGACCCAATGCCGGCGCCACGGCAGATGACTGATCCTCGGGCACGACTTGACGAGCCGGCTCGGCAGGTACACTCACCGGCATCTCACTGCCCCGGTCACGAATCTGTGTGATATACAGAGCCAGCAACACCACCACGAGACCGGAAACAAGGATCACATGGCGAATAAGCGTGCTGGACCCCCCTTCATCGATCTCAACGTAGGCATCCCTTTGCTCGGCGGCCGCCTGAGGCATGGAGATCTTGACGGCATCTTCCACCTTCGGCGCCACATCCAGATCCAGGTCACCGATGTTGTCGATGGCCTGGATATCACTCAATGCCGGATTCTCATCGTCACTCTCGGTTGCCGGCCTTTGCTCACCCCGGCACAAATGTTCATAGGCTGAGCCAATCCGGCTGACACCACTGTCGACGACTTCGGCATTGTCATGGCGCAACAAACGCATCAACAGACCGTAATTGATTTCAATTTCAGTCAGCGTGGCGCCCTGCTGCAGACCCAGCACACGATAATCATTGCTGCCCGGAACAAACATCACACGCCGTACGAAGAAGCGCACGGCTGCACGCAGCATGGCGGGTGAAATTCCCATCACGGAAATCTGTCGCAAATCCCGCAGCACCTCGTCATCGGAGACGGCCAACTGCAGGATATTTCGCACTCCACGGGGCAGCGGCTGGGTCGAGTCGTCCAACCCCGGGAAGCTTCGTGGAGAACGATGAAATGCCAATACCAGCCGCAGGATCTTGCGTGTCGTCACTTCTTCCGTATCGCCGGGCGCATCCGGCAATGGCGCCAGCACTACAGGTTGACGCCTGTCCGCATCCGTTCCACGGCCGCCGGGAATAACCCGGAAACGATCCTGCTGGCCAGACCCTGCCTCTTCGTCGAGTGGCTTTTTAAGCGACCCGGCCTCTGCGGCAATCTCTGTAGAGCCACCTTCGGTCTCATCAAGATCGACCTGAGGTACCGGCCGGGTCCAGCTATCATCGGGAACGGCACGATCCAGTGCACTGTCTTCGGGCACAGAGGCCTCGCCACCATCGCGGGAGGCATGGCCCGCTTCCGGCTCCATCAGCGACTGTTCGGCGCTGGCCAGCTCAAACACATCGGAGGCCGGATCCATTTCAGTTTTGGCGGTTTCACGCACAGCCTCGGCAGGCTTCGACGATTCTTCGGCTACGTGCCGGGCCTCTTCCTGCAGGGCTGCAGCCAGTTTTTCGCTGCTGTCGTGAAGCTCGTCGGACTCCGGGGCTTCTGCCTCAGGGGACTCTGCCGACGTGTCCGAAACTACCCCCTGCGGCAATACCGTTTGCGCGGCAGACTCTTCCACATCAATGCCACCATCAGGCTGATCATCATGCAACAGATTTTCCGCCGGCCTTTCGACGGGCGGCGGCCGGCCAGAGACCTCCTGACCCAGTTCGTCGGTCACCTGATGAAGAATGGCGTTATTCACCTCATGCTTCTCTTCCAGGAAACTAAACAGCAGCACCCGGTCACAGAGCATGTTGATGCGGCGCGGAATGCCCTCGGAATATTCATGAATGGTTTCGAAGGCCTGCTCGGTAAAGCTGGGATCATTCTGCCAGCCAACCTGCTTGAGGCGGCTCTCCACATAGCTACGACATTCGTCGGGGGCAAGGGCGCTGAGATGGTAATTGGCGATCACCCGCTGGCGCAGCTGCTCAAGATCCGGATGTTCCAGCTTCTGCCGAAACTGGGGCTGGCCCAACAGGAAGGTTTGCAGCAAGGCCCTGTCGCCCACTTGCAGATTGGACAGCATGCGCAGCTCTTCCAGGGAGCGAGCGGGCAGATTCTGGGCTTCGTCAACCACCAACAGGGCCCGCTTGCGCTCCCGCGCACGAGCCAGCAGGAAGGCCTCCAGGGTCTTCAGCAGAGCAGCCTTATCCATGCCCTCATAGCGCAGGCCGAAGGATGCGGAAACCATGCGCAGCATTTCGTCAGCTTCCAACTGGGTGGTGGTGAGATGCGCGACGACCAGGTGCTGCTGATCCATTTCTTTCAGCAGTATCTGCGCCAGGGTGGTCTTGCCGGTACCGGGATCGCCGGTGATCACCACAAAGCCTTCGCCCTGACTGAGCCCATAACGTAAATAGGCCAAGGCCCGCTTGTGGCCACGGCTGGGGTAAAAAAAGCCCGAATCGGGACTCAGGCGGAAAGGCTTGGCGCGCAGTTTGTAGAATGATTCATACATACGAAATTCCCTTCATCAACTCTACCGTTCAACTCTACTGTTCAACTCTAC
>CAZTPE010000029.1:0-2919 GCA_964614545.1 uncultured Ectothiorhodospiraceae bacterium | reverse complement strand
GTTCAACTCTACTGTTCAACTCTACCGTTGAATTCTCACGTTATCGGACGGAGACCACCGGACTCCAGCTCACCCGGAGGGGATAGGCACCCAGCGTCCTGAGTACTGGACACTAATAATTTTACCATCTACCACAACTTTTTAAAGGAAATACTTCATATGTAACCTGATATTTATGCGGGAAAATTACCACTCCGCCCATCAGCGGTTTGACGCTGGGAACGGAGGCCTACTAGACTGCGCGCAGCAACGGCAACTCGGAGAATCCCTGCCATGGAAAATAGGAAGACCGTGCTCGTCACGGGCGGCGCCGGCTATATCGGCAGTCACGTGGTCAGACAACTGGGCGAGGCCGGGGAGCGGGTTGTCATCCTCGACAACCTCTCCACCGGCTTTAAAGATTCCGTCCTGCATGGCGATCTGGTGATCGGCGACACCGGCGATCAGACCCTGGTCGGCCAATTGCTGCACGATTATGACGTCGGCTCGGTACTGCACTTCGCGGCCCACACCATCGTCCCTGAATCCGTCTCCAACCCGTTGAAATACTACGGAAACAACACCTGCAGCTCACGCAATCTGCTGGCCTGCTGCGAACAAGCCGGCGTCGAGCACGTCATCTTTTCCTCGACTGCCGCCGTGTACGGCATCCCCGAGACCGACATCGCCCGCGAAGACACGCCCACCGCGCCCATCAACGCCTATGGCACCTCCAAGCTGATGACCGAATGGATGCTGCGTGACCTCTCTCAGGCCTCCAGTCTCCGCCATGTGGCGCTACGCTACTTCAACGTCGCCGGCTCCGACCCACAGACGCGTATTGGCCAATCCACCGAAAAAGCCACCCTGCTGATCAAGGTGGCCTGTGAGGCTGCCGTCGGTAAACGTGACAAGATCTGCATCTTCGGCACCGACTACCCGACCCCGGACGGCACCGGCATCCGCGACTACATCCACGTCGAAGACCTGGCCAGCGCCCATCTCAAGGCCCTCGATTACCTGCGCAAGGGCGGCGAGTCCACCACGCTGAACTGCGGCTACGGCCACGGCTACAGCGTACGCGAGGTGCTGGATGCCGTGCAGCGCGTCAATGACAAGCCGCTGAACATCGTCGAAGAGCCGCGCCGCGCCGGTGATCCGCCGCTGCTGGTGGCCGGCGTCGAGCGCATCCATGAAACCCTGGACTGGACGCCGCAGTACGATGACCTCGACTTCATCGTCAAGACCTCCCTGGACTGGGAGCGCAAGCTCCTGAAGCGGGAAAAGGGCTAATTCACCCAGGGCTTGTGACACCGCTCCCGCGGTGTCACACATCTCGTGGCGCTCCGCGTCACCGCTCCCGAGCATCACTTGTCCTCAACGGTCTCCAGCAACGCCTTCAAGTGCTTGATGGGAATCGCATAGGAAATGCCGCTGGGTTTTTCCAGCACGGTCTCCTTCGTTTCCTTGATGAACACCATGTTCAGCACCCCGATCACTTCGCCCGTCTTGGGCAGAAACATGGGGCTGCCGCTATTACCGGGATAGGCGGTGGCATCCAGCTGAAAGATATCGAAGGGATCACGCAGACGCTTGATCATACTGACGCTCAGCTGCCGCCCGGATTGTGCCGGCAGTACAATCGGTGAAATCGCCGACACAATGCCACGGTGAGTCACCGGATACAGACCCAGTACCGCACCAATCGGAAAGCCCGTGAAGGCAATGGACTCGCCCTCACGTACCCGGTCGGAATCCCCCAACTGCAGCATCGGCAGCGAACCACCCTCGATCTTCAGGATCGCCAGATCGTACTTTAGATCCATCGCCACCTGTCGCGCACGCCGCCGTATCGGATGCTTGCCTCGCCCGGCAAATACAGCCAGATATTCCTTGTCTTCCACCGCCAACACCTCAGGCACCACGTGGGCATTGGTCACCACCAAGGTACCATCACCAATAACGAAACCCGTGCCCCGCAATTTGGCCGGTGGCCGCCGCGTCGCCTGCATGGTCCCCACCGCCACCACGCCCGGCCGCACCAGGGCGATGGTCTCCGGCAGACCGGCCTGCGCTTGAAAAGCAGGAAACAGCATGGACGACAAACCAACCAGCATGGCCACGAACCGCGAAAAGACCTTCCTCATGACTTCTCCAATAACTCATTGGCATTAGCGAAAACGAGTGAAAAACATAAGCGCAACGTGACCATTATAGGCACATCCCGAAGTAGATGCGCCGCGCCGGAAATGCCTGCTACCATTGCCTCATGACAACCACAAACCGCCCCAACGAAAACCCCACCGGCGACGCCGACTTCCAGCTCAACGACGACATCATCTACCTCAACCACGCCGCCGTCGCCCCCTGGCCGCAACGCACGCTGCAGGCTGTACAGGCCTTCGCGCAGGACAACGCCACCCTCGGCTCGAAGCACTACCTGCAATGGCTGGAAACCGAGACGCGGCTGCGCGAACGCCTGCGGGCGCTCATCAACACCCCCTCCGCCAACGATATCGCGCTGCTGAAAAACACCTCCGAGGCCCTGTCCGTAGTGGCCTTCGGGCTGGAATGGCAGGACGGCGACAACATCGTCAGCAGCAACGAGGAATTTCCCTCGAACCGGGTAGTGTGGGAAGCACTGGCCCGGGAAGGCGTCAGCCTGCGGCAGGCCGACCTGCACGACGTGGAAATGCCGGAAGACGCCCTCTTCGCCCAAGTCGACGAACACACCCGTCTCATCGCCATCAGCTCTGTACAATACGCCAGCGGCCTGCAACTGGACCTGCAGCGCATCGGCGAATTCTGCCAACAGCACGACATCCTGTTCTGCGTCGACGCCATCCAAAGCCTCGGCGCCGTGCAATTCGACGCCCAGGCCGTTCACGCCGATTTCGTCATGGCCGACGGCCACAAATGGATGCTGGGCCCGGAAGGGCT
>CAZTPE010000028.1:0-15873 GCA_964614545.1 uncultured Ectothiorhodospiraceae bacterium | reverse complement strand
CCTACGCACACACCCAGCAGGGGCCGCCGGTCGGCCACCACCTGCCTGACCACCGCGTCCAGGCCACGTTTTTTCAGTTCGGCCATACAATCACGCATGGCACCGACGCCGGGCAGCACCACGCGGTCGGCTTCACCGATTTCGGCGGCATCGGAGGTCACCCGCACCCGGTGACCACCCGGCACGTGTTCCAGTGCCTTGGCCACCGAGTGCAGGTTGCCCATGCCGTAATCAATGACTGCAACGGTATTCATCGCCTACAGCGCGCCCTTGGTCGAAGGCAGGATGTCGCCCAGACGCGGGTCGCGCGTCATGGCCATGCGCAGGGCGCGGCCGAAGGCCTTGAACACGGTCTCGGCAATGTGGTGTGCATTGCGGCCCTGCAGGTTGTCTATGTGCAGGCTGATGTTGGCGTGGTTGACGAAGCCCTGAAAAAATTCGTGCACCAGTTCCAGGTCGAATTCACCGACGCGCTCGCGCGGGAACTCGACGCGGTTTTCCAGTCCCGGCCGCCCGGAGAAGTCGATCACCACGCGCGACAGGGCCTCGTCCAACGGCACATAGGCGTGGCCGTAACGGGTAATGCCCTTCTTGTCGCCCAGCGCCTGAGCAACGGCCTGGCCGAGAGTGATACCGACGTCTTCCACCGTGTGGTGGGCGTCGATGTCGAGATCGCCCCTGGCCTGAATATCGAGATCGATAAGGCCGTGGCGCGCCACTTGGTCCAGCATGTGATCGAAGAAAGGCACACCGGTGTCCAGCTCGGATGTGCCGGTGCCGTCGAGATTGACGCTGACGTTGATCTGCGTCTCCAGCGTGTCGCGCTTTACTGTGGCCTTGCGGTCAGCCATGGGATTGTCTCCTGCGGTGGAACGGGCAAGCATAACGTCAAGCGATAGTTGAATGAAGGGCTTGCAGAAATGCGCTGTTTTCCTCGGGGCGGCCAACGGTGGCGCGCAAACAACCGGCCAGCGGGCCGCCGGCGGGGTTGAGATTCTTGATCAGCACACCGGCCGCCTTCAGCGCGGCGAAGACGGCGTCGGCGTCACCCGCCACGCGGAACAGGATGAAATTGGCACGACTGGGAAAGGGCGTGACGCCCGGCATCTCCGCCAACGCCCGCCACAGGGTCTCGCGATCCCGCGTGATCTGCGCGGTCTGCGCCTCCAGCACAGCAATGTTTTCCAGCGCGAAGTCAGCGCTCACTTGCGTCAGCACATTGATGTTGTAGGGCAGGCGCACCTTATCAAATTCGTCCAGCCAGGTATTTGGGCCGGCCAGCAGGCCCAGGCGCAGGCCGGCCAGGCCCATCTTTGACACGGTACGCATCACCAGCAGATTGTCGACTTCGTCCAGACGCGGCATGAAGCTGGCCTCGGCGAAGGCATGGTAGGCCTCGTCCACCACCACCAAGCCGGGAGCGGCCTCGATGACGGCGCGCACATCACGCTCGTCGAACAGGTTGCCGGTGGGGTTGTTGGGATAGGCGAGGAAGACCACCGCCGGCCGGTGCTCGGCAATAGCGGCAAGCATGGCGTCGAGGTCGAGGCTGAAATCCTCACGCAGCGGCACGCCGACGTACTCCATGCCGCAGAAAGTGGCAATCATGCGGTACATGACGAAGCTGGGCTCCGGGGCCATGATCACACGGCCGGGGCCGGCCAGGGTCTGGGCAATGATCTGGATGATCTCGTCGGAGCCGTTGCCCAGCATCAGCGCCTGCCCCTCGGGCACCGCCATGGCCTCACGCAAACGATCTGCGAGCGCACGCGCGGCAGGGTCGGGATAGCGATTCAGCGCCGCCCCACGCAGGCGTTGCAGCCAGGCGTCGACCATCTCCTCGGGCCAGGTGTAGGGGTTTTCCATGGCATCCAGCTTAATGCACTCGCCCGGATCCGGCACGTGGTAGGCGGACAGGGCGCGGATCTCAGGGCGGATCCAGTCGGTGATCTTGTCGGACATGGTGTTATCTACGCAAAGGTCGCAAAGGCGCCAAGAATGCAAAGCTCGTTGAAAAAATTCGCATCGCTTCGTTTTCGTCATTCCGGCGCAGGCCGGAATCCAGAAAGCTCAAGATACTGGATCCCGACATTCGCCGGGATGACGAATGAATTTGGCTTTTCCTTTAATATTTTCTTTGCGTCCTCTGCGCCTCTGCGTCCTTTGCGTTGAATCGCCAAACCATTTTCGTCATCGTTTGATGCGGTATTCCGCCGAGCGTGCGTGGGCGTCGAGGCCCTCGCCGCGCGCCAGGGTGGAGGCCACCTTGCCCAGCTCGGAGGCGCCGTCGGCGGAGCAGAAGATCAGACTGGAGCGCTTCTGGAAATCATACACCCCCAGCGGCGATGAGAAACGCGCCGTGCGCGAGGTGGGCAGCACGTGGTTGGGGCCGGCGCAGTAGTCGCCCAAGGCCTCAGCGGTATAGCGGCCCATGAAGATGGCGCCGGCATGCTTGACGCGCGGCACCAGCGCTTCGGGATCCGCCACCGACAACTCCAGGTGCTCGGGGGCGATGAAGTTGGCCACCTCGATGGCCTCGTCCATGTCGCGCACGTGAATCAGGGCACCACGATCACCCAGCGACTTGCGGATGATTTCGGCGCGATCCATGGTCGGCAGCAGCTTTTCGATGCTGGCGGCGACGCGTTCGATGAAACCGGCGTCGGGCGAGACGAGGATCGACTGGGCATCCTCGTCGTGCTCGGCCTGCGAAAACAGATCCATCGCGATCCAGTCGGGATCCGTGTCGCCGTCGCAGATCACCAGAATCTCCGACGGCCCGGCGATCATGTCGATGCCCACGGTGCCGTAGACGTAGCGCTTGGCGGTGGCGACGTAGATATTGCCGGGACCAACCACCTTGTCCACCTGCGGCACCGTCTCGGTGCCATAGGCCAGGGCAGCGACTGCTTGAGCCCCGCCCACGGAGAACACGCGATCCACGCCGCACACGGCGGCGGCGGCCAGCACCAGTTGGTTGACCTCGCCGTCCGGGGTCGGCACCACCATGATCAGTTCTTCGACACCGGCCACCTTGGCGGGGATGGCATTCATCAGCACCGAGGAAGGATAGGCCGCCTTGCCACCGGGTACGTACAGGCCGACGCGGTCCAGCGGTGTCACCTGCTGACCCAACAGGGTGCCGTCGTCCTCGCGGTAGCTCCAGCTCTCCTGCCGCTGACGCTGGTGGTAGCGGCGCACCCGCTCGGCGGCCAGCTCCAGGGCGCTGCGTTGCTCCGCAGGCAGACCGTCCAGGGCCGCCTGCAGGCGCTCGCCGGCGATCTCCAGCTCGGCCATGCCGCCCACCGACATGCGGTCAAAGCGGTTGGTGTATTCCACCAACGCGGCGTCGCCGCGGCTGCGGATGGCCTGGATGATCTCCTTGACGATGTCGTTGACGGCATCGTCGGAGACACCCTCCCAGGCGAGCATCTTTTCAAGGCGAGGCCAGAAATCGGAATCAGAGGTATCGAGGCGTGTGATGTTCATAGTGTTGTCGGCTGTGGTTGCTCGGATTCAGTCCCGTAGGGTGGGCACGACCCACCACGACGCTCCTTGCTTCATTTCTGGTGGGCGATGCCCACCCTACAAAAACTTTGCGCTGAAAATTTTGCTATCCCCGCTGCGCCACCGCCTCGGCGATGTCATCAATGACGGCCTTGACGCGCGCGTGCTTCATTTTCATCGAGGCCTTGTTGACGATCAGCCGTGAGCTGATGTCGGCAATGTGTTCCAGCGGTTCGAGGCCGTTGGCACGCAGGGTGTTGCCGGTGTCCACCACATCGACGATGCGGTCGGCCAGGCCCACCAGCGGCGCCAGCTCCATGGAGCCGTAGAGCTTGATGATCTCCACCTGCTCGCCACGCTCGGCATAGAAACGCCGCGTGCAATTGACGAACTTGGTGGCCACGCGCAGGCGACGACCATTAGCGCCGCTGTCGTCCACACGCCCGGCGGTCATCAGCCGGCAGCGGGCGATGTCGAGATCGACGGGCTCGTACAGGCCCTCGCCGCCATGCTCCATCAGCACGTCCTTGCCAGCCACGCCAAGGTCGGCGGCGCCGTATTGCACGAAGGTGGGCACGTCGGTGGCACGCAGGATCAGCAGCTTCACATCGTCGCGGCTGGTGTCGAGGATCAGCTTGCGGCTGGACTCGGGGTCGTCCACGGGCTCGATGCCGGCATGCGCCAACAGCGGCAGAGTCTCCTTGAAGATACGCCCCTTGGAGAGGGCAATCACCAGCGCGTTGTTGTTGGATTCACTCATGGTTCAATACTAGACGCTCTGCAATAAATCATTCTGTAGGAGCGGCTTCAGCCGCGACATATTCGCCGGACACAGCTGTCGCGGCTGAAGCCGCTCCTACACATTCAACACTGGGCCGCAGACCCTCATTCCGGCACGCGGCGGATCTTCGCCCCCAGCAGGGCCAGCTTTTCCTCGATGCGCTCGTAGCCACGGTCGATGTGGTAGATACGCTGCACCTCGGTGTCGCCATCGGCCACCAGACCGGCCAACACCAGACTGGCGGAGGCGCGCAGATCGGTGGCCATCACCGGCGCACCGGTGAGGCGCTCGACGCCACTGACGATGGCGGTGTTGCCCTCGAGGCGGATCTCGGCGCCCATGCGTTCCAGCTCCTGCACATGCATAAAGCGGTTCTCAAACACCGTTTCGGTGATCACACTGGTGCCCTCGGCCACCGAATTGAGGGCGGTAAACTGGGCCTGCATGTCGGTGGGAAAGGCGGGATACGGCGCGGTGTGTACACTCACGGCCTTGGGACGTCGGCCCTGCATGTCGAGACTGATCCAGTCCTCGCCGGTCTCGATCTCGGCACCGGCCTCGCGCAGCTTGGCCAGCACCGCATCCAGCGCCGCCGGCTGCACATCCTTGATCTTGATGCACCCGCCAGTGATCGCTGCCGCCACCAAATAGGTGCCGGCCTCGATGCGATCGGGCAACACGTTGTAGTGCACACCACGCAGGCGCTCTACGCCCTCGATGGTGATGGCCGAGGTGCCGGCACCGCTGATCTTTGCGCCCATGGCATTGAGACAGTCGGCCAGGTCCACCACCTCCGGCTCGCGTGCGGCATTCTCCAGAATCGTCGTGCCATCGGCCACCGCCGCGGCCATCATCAGGTTCTCAGTGCCGGTGACGGTGACGATATCGAGCACGATAGTGGCGCCCTTGAGACGATCCGCCTTGGCCTTGATGTAGCCGTTCTCCACTGAGATATCGGCGCCCATGGCGCGCAGACCGTCGATATGCAGATTCACCGGCCGGCTGCCGATGGCACAACCACCGGGCAGGGAGACATCGGCCTCGCCAAAGCGCGCCAGCAGCGGCCCCAGCACCAGAATGGAGGCGCGCATGGTCTTCACCAGATCATAGGGCGCAACGCAGTGCTGCAGGGTGGAGGTGTCGGACTCGATGGCCAGTTTCTCGTCGATCACCAGACGCACACCCATGGCGCCGAGCAGCTCCATGGTGGTCGTGATGTCCTGCAGATGCGGCACGTTGCCCACGGTCATGGGGCCATCGGCCAGCAGGGTCGCGGCGAGGATGGGCAGGGCGGCGTTCTTGGCGCCGGAGATACGGATCTCGCCCGCCAAACAGGCGCCGCCGGTGATAATCAGTTTGTCCATTCATTGCTACCTTAAAAAGCAAAAAAGCCACCGGAAGGGGTGGCTGTCGTCGCCCGCTCCAGACCCGTTCAGGCGGAACCCACCTGAAACTTGCTGGCCTGCGCCCACTGTTCCGGCGTATAGGCCTTGATGGTCAGGGCATGCAGCGCGCCGCTGGTGATGTGCTCACCCAGGGTCGCATAGACCATTTTCTGCCGCGCCACGGGTAGTTTGCCGTCAAATTCCGACCAGATCACCCGCGCTTCGTAGTGACCGTCTCCGCCGGTGACGGTGACCTCGGCGCCGGGCAGGCCGTCCGCAATCAGTTTTTTGACTTCGCTGTTTTCCATCTTTCTTTATATTCGCCCGCAACAGGTTACCGAACGGCGCAAAGCCGCCATTAATCAGGCGCGTAGGATACCGCCTAGCGCCTTATTTTGTAACCCTTGAGCAACAGATACAGGCCCAGTCCGCTGAGCATAAGCAGAAACCCCAGTGACACCGACAGGCTCATCACCACGCTGGCATCACCCTGGCCAAAGAAGCCCCAACGGAAACCGTCGATGAGATAAAAGAAGGGATTGAAGTGCGAGATCTGCTGCCATACCCCCGGCAGGGCATGGATGGAATAAAACACCCCGCTGAGGAAGGACAGGGGCAGAATGAAGAAATTCTGAAAGCCGGCCAGCTGGTCGTATTTGTCGGCCCAGATACCGGCGATTACCCCCAGCGCGCCGAGGGTGGCGCTGCCGATCACCGCGAACACGGCAATCGCCCAGGGATGGGCCAGGGGCAGGTCGATGAACAACACCGATACCCCATACACCGCCAGCGCCACCAGCAGGCCGCGCACCACGGCGGCGAGCACGAAGGCAGCAAAGAATTCCAGGCTGGAGATAGGCGCCAGCAGCACGAACACCAGGTTGCCGGTCATCTTCGACTGAATAATGCTGGAGGAACTGTTGGCGAAGGCATTCTGAATAATGGACATCATCATCAGGCCGGGGATCAGGAAGGCCGAGTAGCTGACGCCCTCGTACACCTCAATATGGGCCTCCAGTGCCTGGCCGAACACCAGCAGATACAGCAGCGCCGTGACCATGGGCGTGAGCACGGTCTGCACCGTCACCTTGAGGAAGCGCCGCACTTCCTTGGCGAACAGGGTATAAAAACCGCGGGCGTTGAAACCGGCACTCATACGATACCCCTCGACTGACCGGTGAGATGCAGAAAGACCTCCTCCAACCCGACTTCCTCGGTACTCAGATCCACCACCGTGAGGCCCGCCGACTGCAACGCCGCCAGCACCTCGCCAATGGTGTCCCGCTCGCGGTGCAGGCGGAAGGTGAGGCAGTTGTCATCGGCATCCGCCAGCAGGGACACCAGCGCCTCCGGCAGCTGAAAGGTCGTGCGATCCACGGTGATGTGCAGGGTGCGCCAGGGATAGCGCGCCAGCAGCGCCTGTTTGCTGTCCCGGGTCACCAGCTCGCCGTGGTTGAGGATGGCGATCTCGTCGCACAGGGACTCGGCCTCTTCCAGATAGTGGGTAGTGAGCAGGATGGTGTGGCCCTCGCGGTGCAGGCGGCGGGCAAAGCGCCACAGGGACTGGCGCAGCTCCACGTCGACACCGGCGGTGGGCTCGTCGAGCACCACTACCTCGGGGCGATGCACCAGGGCCTGGGCGATAAGCACCCGGCGCTTCATGCCGCCGGAGAGGTCCTGCAGGTTGGCATCGGCCTTGTCCGACAGAGACAGGGTCTCCAGCAGTTCCTCGATCCAGGCGTCGTTGTCACGCCCCAGCCCAAAGTAACCCGACTGCAGACGCAGTACCTCGCGCACGGAAAAGAAGGGATCGTAGACCAGTTCCTGTGGCACCACGCCGAGGGCGTGCCGCGACTGGCGCCAGGCCGACACCACATCGTGCCCCATGACGCTAACAGAGCCCGCATCGGCCCGTGCCAACCCAGCCATGATGCTGATCAGGGTGGACTTACCAGCGCCGTTGGGGCCCAGCAGGCCGAAGAAGGAACCCTGTGGCACCTCCATCGAGATGCCCTTGAGGGCCTGCAGGGAAGCAAAGCGCTTGTGCACCTGCTGGATGGAAATGGCGGTGGTCATGGTGTTCTTTGTCAGAAAAGGGCCTTGTCAAAAGGCGCTTTATGGTAAAAAGGAACGTCGAAATGGGGGGCGTAGCGTGCGGCTACCGACCTTCGAGTGCAAGCATCTCGTCGATGCCGCTGACCCGGGCCAGCGCCAACATCTGCGCCGGCACGCCGGTGAAGCGAATCTGCCGCTGGCGGCGGCGCGCCTCACGCAGCCAGTCGACCAGCAGGACAAGACCGGCACTGTCGGCGCGCTCGACCGCATCGAGACTCACCTGCACCTCGCCGGGCTCGCTGAACAGCTCCCGACCCCGCCCCGCCAGCGCCGGCACGTGGTCAAAATCCAGCTCGCCAATGAGTTGGTAACGCCCGGGAGAGACCGCTTCGAGACGTGCCTCAGTCATGCGTCGTCCGCTGGTTGCGTTCGGAGAGCTTGGCGATGAGCTTGGGCAGACCACCCTGGCGGATTTCCTTGGAGAAGGAACTACGGTAATTGGTCACCAGACTGACGCCATCAATGTTCACATCGAACACCAGCCATTCACCCTCCTTGGTGCGATACATGCGGTAATTGATGGGTATGGGGAAACCGGCATCCAGCTGCACTTCAGTGCGTACGGTAACCTCCGTGGCATCTTTTTTGGCGCGCAACGGTAGAAAGTCGATCTTTTGGTCGTAATTGTCATTCAGGGCCGCGGCATAAGTACGCACCAGCAGGGCGCGAAACTCCTTCACAAACTGCTCGCGCTCGGCCGGGCTGGCCTTGCGCCAGTGCTTGCCCAGCACCCAGCTGGACATGCGGCGGAAATCAAAATGCGGCAGGACGATCTCGTCGACGATCTCATACAGTCGTGCGGGATTTTTCTTGATCTCCTCCTGCTCGGCCTTGAGGGCCTTGATGATCCTGTCGGTGGTCTCTATCACCAGTTCCTGCGGAGGCTGGGCCGCCATCAGCGGCAACGACAAGCACAGCAACATCGACAACAGCACAACCCGGCCGGCCCCGGCCCAAAATATCATCCGTTTCATTGAATATCCCCCGTCACCACCCGCAGGCGCTCGACGTGCATGTTGTAGGCATTCACCACCCTGAGGTAATCCCCATAGGCCAGCACATAGCCCTGAAAGGCCGCCACCAGCTTGTCCGTCTCTTCCACGCCGGCCTCGAAATCCGCATAGGTGCTGATCAGCCAGCGACGCCCCGAGCGGCTGCCCTCATACAGACGCTGCACCATCTCGTGATGGCTGTGCACGGCGTAATACTGTTCGGCAACCTGAAAGGGGATACCCATGCGCGCTTTATCCCGCAACGCCAGAGTGGCATCCAGCTCGGCCTTGGCCTGCGCTACCTGCGCCGGTTGACGGCCGCTGTTCCAGTCCCACTTGAGACCGATAACGGGTGTCATACCGGCAAAATAAAAGGGGTCGTAAATACTGACATCGGTAAAATCCTTGCGCCCCGGCGCATAGGAAACAGAGCCTGCCAGACCGGCATAGATATTAGGTAGGGACTCGCTGCGTTTGGCCAGCATGTATTCCCGGCGCGCATCCAGCCCCGCCGCCAGCTGCCGCACCTCAGGTCGCTGCGTCATGGCCTGGGCGGTCAGCTCCTTCAGGCTACCCTCCGGCAAAGGCAACGGCTTGAGGCGCTTGTCCGCCACCTGAACCTCATTGCCCACCCCCACCCCGGTGAGGATGCGCAGGCCTTCCAGGGCGGTGTGCTCATAGCCCTGTGCCTCGGCCTGGTAGCGCTGAATCAACGCCATTCCGGTCTGCAAGGCGAACAGGTCGGACTGTTTGGCATCGCCCTCGTCTTCGTCCAGCCAGCCCTGTAACAGATCGCGCGCCGCCTGCAACTTGTCGTGCATGTCATCCAGCAGACGCCGGGTATCACGCGCCGCCAGATAACCGTAATAGGCCTTGGCGATGTCCATCCGTGTCTGCGCACGCGCCAGCCGGATATCACCGCGCTTGACCTGAATATTGCCCGCCGCGGCCTTGGAATAGTGCGTGATCTTGCCGAAGGTATGCAGCGGCTTGACGAGTCTCATCTCCAGGTAATACCACGGTGACAGACCGTTGATATCGAAGGCATCCGAGGCAACACCAATGCTTTTTGTGCCATCCGCGTTGGTGGTTTCAAAAACACCACCACGCACCTTGGGCGCAAAACCCAGGAAGGTATTCATATTCAGGCTCCAGCCATCGGCGCCGCGAACCTCGCGCAGCCGGGCACGTGCCAAATCCACGTGACGCTCTTTCTCCGTAATCCGCGGATCCACCTGCAGGGCTCGATCAACCGCCTGCTGCAGATCCAGCACCACGGTCTCGGCCTGACCCTGGGAGAGGGGCAGCAGGACAAGCAGCAGAAACAAAGCCAGCCGGGATGTCATGTCATTTGTCCGCCTGGCTGACCAGGAACTGGCCGATAAGCTTCTCCAGCACGATCGCCGACTGGGTCAGCTGGATGCGGTCACCATCATGCAGATAGCTTTCCGCACCGCCGGCCTCCAGGCCGACGTATTGCTCACCAAGCAGGCCGGAGGTGAAAATGCTGGCCGAGGTATCTTCGGGGAGCTTGTTGTAGCGCGGGTCGATATTCATGGTCACCACGGCCTCGTAGATCTCACTGTCAAAGCCGATTTTCGACACCCGGCCCACCACCACCCCGGCCATGGTCACCGGCGAACGTACCTTGAGGCCACCGATGTTTTCGAAATTGGCGCTGACTGCATAGCCGTTTTCACCACTGAAGGCGCGAATATTGCTCACCTTCATGGCCAACATCAGCAGCGCCGCCATGCCCGCAATCACAAACAGGCCCACCCAGATCTGCACACTGCGCGATTGCATCATTTGCTCATCCCCAACATTCGTTCTTTGTCCTTAAACATCAGTCGTCCCCAAACATCAGTGCAGTCAATATAAAATCCAACCCCAGCACCGCCAGCGAGGCATGCACCACGGTGCGTGTGGTAGCGCGGCTCACCCCCTCGGAGGTGGGCACGGCGTCATAGCCCTCGAATACCGCAATCCAGGTCACCACAAAACCGAACACCACACTCTTGATGACGCCATTGGCCACGTCATCGAACAGGTCCACCTTGGCCTGCATCTGTGACCAGAAAGCGCCCTCATCCACGCCCAGCAGGCCCACGGCGACGAGATAACCGCCGATGATGCCCACCGCGCTGAAGATGGCGGCCAGTAACGGCATGGCAATGATGCCGCCCAACAGACGTGGCGCCACCACCCGGTGCAGTGGGTCCACCGCCATCATTTCCATCGCCGAGAGCTGTTCCGTGGCCTTCATCAGGCCAATCTCGGCAGTCAGCGCCGAGCCGGCGCGGCCGGCGAACAGCAGCGCCCCTACCACCGGCCCCAGTTCGCGCACCAGCGACAGTGACACCACCACGCCCAATGACTCGGTCGCGCCAAAGTCCACCAACGTATTGTAGCCCTGCAGGGCCAGCACCATGCCGACAAACAGACCGGATACAGCGATGATCAGCAGAGATAGGACTCCGCTGGCGTAAATCTGTTTCATCACCAGACCAAAGCGCGGCAGCAGGCCCGGAAAACCGCCCAGCACATGCAGCAGGAACAGGTGACCCCGGCCGATGCGTTCGGTGACACCCAGGGTCGTCGCGCCCAGGCGTTGCAGGAGGCCCATCATGGGCCGTCCGCCAGCAGATCAGTACGATAGTCGGGCGCCGGATAGTGGAACGGCACCGGGCCGTCGCTCTGCCCCTGCAGGAATTGCTGTACCCACGGCGAGGTGGAGCGCCGCAGCGCCTCCGGTGTACCATGCTCCACCACCCGGCCCTCGGAAATCACATACACATAATCCGCGATGGAGAGGCTTTCCTGTACATCGTGCGACACCACCACTGACGTCAGATCCAGCGCATCGGTGAGGCTGCGCAACAGGCTCACCAGCACACCCAGCGAAATGGGATCCTGGCCGGTAAACGGCTCGTCGAACAGCACCATCTGTGGATCCAGGGCGATGGCCCGCGCCAGCGCCACACGCCGTGCCATGCCGCCGGAGAGCTGCGCCGGCATCAGCTCGCGCGCACCGCGCAGGCCCACCACATGCAGCTTCATCAGCACCAGATCGCGAATCATGCGTTCCGGCAGACGGGTGTGCTCGCGCAGCGGAAAGGCCACATTATCGAACACCGACAGATCCGTAAGCAGGGCGCCATTCTGAAACAACATGCCCATGTGCTTGCGCAGGCGGTACAGCTCGACACTGCGCAGCGCGGCGACATTCTGCCCGGCCACCTCCACGCTGCCGGCATCGGCACGCAGCTGGCCGCCAATGAGGCGCAACAGGGTGGTCTTGCCGGTGCCACTGGGACCCATGATGGCGGTCAGCAGGCCGCGCGGAATATCCATGTCGATACCGTCAAAGATAACCTGCTCGCCGCGCGCGAAGCGCAGGCCACGAATACGCACCCAGGCTTCCGGCATTGACGGTTGTTCCGTATCCAATGGTTCTGCGTTCAACGCAGCGCCTCGGCGGCAGGCAGCATGTCGGCAATCATCATCATCACTCGCAGGGCCTCGATATCCGGGGCCTCTCCCTCCATCATCAATAAAACGGTGTCGCTATCGACACCGAAACTCAGGCAATTTTCCACCACCTCGCGCCACTGCCGCGGCGTGCGGGGCGTCTCATCGGCCACTAGCGCCAGCGCCAGCCGTCCCGGTGACCAGCGGGGGCGCTTGCTCCCTATGGGCCAATGGGCATTGACGCCGGCATCCGCCAACAGACGCCGACCGTGTTCACTGGGCTCCATTCCCGACGGCAGGATCACCGCCACCGGCCCCCACCGTTGCGCCTGCTGCAGGGAAAGTGCCAGCTGCCCCAGATCGGCATCGCAATGCGCCGGACGCAGCAATACACCACCGAACTGCCCCGCCAGCGGCAAAATCCGCGCGGAAAAATCACCCCAGCCGGTGTCCAAGTCAGTTACTTCGAGAAAAAACTGGAACGCTTCGTCGGTGTCTTCCTGCCAGCCCGCCACTTCCCGCGTATCGGCATTTGCCCACATATCCGCCGGCACCACCACGGCACGAAACTCGTTGCTATAGTAGGACAGCTGCCAGTCTTCCGGCAGACCCTGGGGGTAGAAATTCTCCACCCAGGCCGGATGTCGCCAGCCGCGTGCGGCAACGAGAAAATTTCCGCCACCGTCGTGCGCCTGTTTTACTGCCACCATTCCCCGGTCTCAACCGATCCGTTCATAGACGCAACATACTGCGACATTCCGGTGCAGAATTAAACAGCCACTTACCTCAACATTGTATCCGGGTGTATCTGGATGTATCCGGGTGTATCCAGGGATGCTTCATTCAATCCAGTAGATTTCACGCGCCGTCTGCCGACCGATCAGCGCCTGGTCAAGGCTGCGCGCTTGCACCGCTTTTCCCGGCGCAACCGGTATACGTCCGGCCATGATCTCCGCCAGTTCCTGCGGCAACAACGGCTGACGCTCCGGCTCGGCGTAGCCCTGGGGAAACAAGGGCAAATCCGTGGCCGGGTCGTACTTGTCACTGGCGCCGACCGTGTGCAACAGCTCGTGGGCAATAACCAGACTGTTGCCGCCCGCGGCGCGGCGGCTGGCGAACGCATTCACCATTCCCAGCAGCCCCTTTTGCAAACCCAATGAATGCCCCAGTCGGGGGTGGGCCGTGGGGTCGTGATACAACACGAATATCTGAATATCTGCTGGCGGACCATATTCCTGCGCCACGCGCCAGGCCCAGTAGCGGATCTTCAGGCTCCACGTCACATTGCCCAATACACTGCGCTCGGCAGGCGGCTGCGGCGGTTTTTCCGCCAGCACCGGACCCAGCACAATCTCAAAAGGCTTATTCAGACTCAGGCGGTAGTACTCTGCTTCCTGTTCAAAAAATTTCTCGATATCCGTAAACGTCTCTACACCCAGTTGGGCGATGTAATTTGCCGACACCACGCTGCCATCGCCATTGATGGGATAGATGGCCACCACCAGCGGCCGATCCCAGTCGGTGGTACGCAGCCAGGTGAGCAGGTTGCTCGCCGCCACCGCCAGCAACACCAGCAGCAAGATCAGGATTCGCAACAGGCGGATTTGCCCGCTACCACTCATTTACGCAGCAACCACAACAGCAGAGAGAGCAACAGACTGACAATGATGGAGGTGGTCAGCGGAAAATAAAAACGCGCATTACCGCGCTCAATGACGATATCGCCGGGCAGGCGCCCGAGCCCCAGCTTCAGCAACCAGGGCCACAGCAGACCCACGGCAAGAAAGAAGATACCCAGACCGATGAACAGGCGCGGAAGATTCATTGTGGCAAACACTGTATAAAACGGCCGCAGCGCGAAAAAACCCGCCCCGCGGCAAGGGGTGTCAGGTAATGGTCTTAACACCGTCCGGGGTACCGAGCAGCAACACATCCGCCGGACGCATGGCGAACAGGCCGTTGGTGACGATGCCGGCAATGTTATTCAGAGTCTGTTCCAGCTCCACCGGATTCATAATTTGCAAGCCGTGTACATCCAGGATGACGTTGCCGTTATCGGTGATAAAACCCTCGCGGTAGGCCGGCTGGCCACCCAGCTTCACCAACTCGCGGGCAACATAACTGCGCGCCATGGGGATCACCTCGATGGGCAGTGGGAACTCACCCATGATATCCACCAGCTTGGATTCATCGGCGATGCAAACGAATTGCTTCGACACCGCCGCGACGATCTTTTCACGCGTCAGCGCGCCGCCGCCACCCTTCATCAGGTGCAGATACTTGTTGGACTCATCGGCGCCGTCTACATACACATCGATCACACTCACCATATTCAGCTCTTCTACCGGAATGCCATGCCCCTTGAGACGCTCGGCCGAGGCCTCGGAGCTGGCCACCGTGGTCTCGATCTGGCCCTTGATTTTGGCCAGTTCATCGATGAAATAATTGGCCGTGCTGCCGGTACCCACACCCACCGTCATACCGGGCTTGATGTAGTCGATGGCTGCCTTGGCCACCGCCTGTTTCATTTCGTCTTGATTCATTTTCGTTTCCTGTTTTCCGTTTTGCCTATTCAGGTCTGGCGGCAGTATACCGCAAGCACCACGCTCAACGCCTGACAGGCACGAGCCAAGCTGATACCGTTGCAATATGCTAGACCACTACACCAAAAAGATACTCAATGCCCGCGTCTACGAGGTCGCCGACGAGACCCCGCTGGAGCTCGCCGAGACCCTCTCTCTGCGCCTCGGCAACCGCCTGTGGCTGAAGCGCGAGGACCTCCAACCCGTGTTTTCCTTCAAGCTTCGCGGGGCCTACAACAAGATCGCTCAGCTCAGCGCGGAACAGCAACAGAAGGGCGTCATCACCGCCTCTGCCGGCAACCATGCCCAGGGCGTGGCGCTGGCGGCACAGCAGCTGGGACTAAAGGCGCTGATCGTGATGCCTAAGACCACCCCGGACATCAAAGTGCAAGCGGTGCAGCGCCTGGGCGCCGAGGTGGTGCTGCACGGCAATACCTACGACGATGCCTACGAGCATACGCGCAAACTGATGGCCAAGCGCGGCATGACCTACATCCCGCCCTACGACGACCCGGACGTGATCGCCGGCCAGGGCACAGTGGCAATGGAGATCCTGCGCCAGCACAGCAGTGGCATCCATGCCATCTTCGTCCCCGTCGGCGGCGGCGGGCTGATTGCCGGCATTGCCGCCTATGTGAAAGCCCTGCGGCCGAAGACCAAGATCATCGGCGTGGAACCGGAAGACGCCCCCTGCCTGTACGAAGCGCTCAAGGCCGGTGAGCGGGTGGTGCTGGATCAGGTCGGCATCTTCGCCGACGGCGTAGCCGTGCGCCAGGTGGGCGAAGAGCCCTTCCGCATCGCCCGCGAGACGGTGGACGAAGTGATCCTGGTCAGTACCGATGAGATCTGCGCCGCCATCAAGGATATCTTCGACGACACCCGCTCCATCGCCGAGCCCGCAGGCGCCCTGGCGGTGGCCGGGGCAAAGAAATACGTCACCCGCGAAGACATCACGGACAAAGAACTGGTGGCCATCGACTCCGGCGCCAACATGAACTTCGACCGCCTGCGCCACGTCGCCGAGCGCGCCGAACTGGGCG
>CAZTPE010000027.1:0-15904 GCA_964614545.1 uncultured Ectothiorhodospiraceae bacterium | reverse complement strand
TAATCCAACACGGCAGGGTGGCGAGGACAAAATAGTTCATCAGTCGCTGTACGTTAATCGAATCTCGTATGTGGGGCCCCGCGCCGGTGCTCGCAGTTGTTGAATAGATAAACCGGTCAAAAAGTGTAAATAGCGCGCGGCCGACTGAGTGCTCGCCGTGCATGGCAAACTTTTCTCTCAGCCTGTCAAACCCCTTCTGTGGCCCCATTATCCTTCCCTCTCAATTTGATCGAGATTGATGCGCAACACCGAGCCATAATCGTACTTGGCCGGGCAGACGTACGAGCATAAGGCCAGATCCTCTTCGGCAAGATCCAGGCAACCCAGATCTTGCGCCAGACCGGTGTCTCTCACCAGCAATGCGCGCAGCAGGGGTACCGGCAGAATATCCAGCGGCATCACACGTTCAAACTCACCCACCGGAACCATTGCCGTCGGTCTACCGTGCAGCGCGGTCGTAAAGGATTCATTTCCACCCGGCGCCCGAAACCAGCCAAACAGTCGACGCCTTTTCTCATTTTCGTGGATCACCGACACCTGCCGGTGATAATGCCCAAGATATGCCTGCGCCCCTGTGGCTATGTGACCGTTAAGCACAGAACCGGAGATGAGCCGAGAGGAAGGGTGTTCGGCAATCTCGCCGCGCACCAGGTCATCAATACTCGCGCCCGAACGCGTCCGCAGTAACCGGGGGCTGGTCACCGAAGTACCACCCAATGCGACAACGCGCTCGGTCCAGACTTTCCCGGTCGTAAACAACTTGCCGATGGCGATCACATCCTGGTAGCCGATATGCCATACGGATTTCTCTGCGCTTACGGGGAACAAATGGTTAATGTGTGTGCCCGGCAACCCCGCCGGATGAGGTCCTGAAAACTCCACCTGTTGCAGGCGATCAATCATGGGATCATCAACCTGCCCACCCACCCCTGTACAGAGATATACCGGCCCTGTTGTTAACTGGGTGATAACACGAAGCCCATAACGGAATGCTTCACGGTGACAATCAATGATGACTTGGGGATTTGCTGCAAGCGGTTGTGTATCAATGGCAGTGACAAAGAGGGCTCGTGGATGCGAATTTGAATGGGGAACCCGGTTATAGGGCCGCGTTCGTAAAGCAGTCCACAAACCGGAGGATAAAAGCACATCCCTCACCGTGCTCTCGCCCAGCCCCGCCAGCTCTTCGCCATTGAACGACGGAAAATGTCTTTCCTCGCCAACACCTTCATCCAACTCAATGACCACCGATTGCAATACCCGGCGCGCACCACGATTGACGGCTATAATTACGCCGCTGCCGGGCGCCGTGTACTGAACGAGTGGATCGTGTTTGTCGTGGAGCAAGGGTTGTCCGAGACTTACCCTATCACCCGGACTCACCAATATTTTGGGTTTGAGTCCAATAAAGTCCGCGCCCAACAACGCTACCGCAGTAACGTCCTGAGCGGGATGAATGGATTGCTCAGGTTTTCCCAAAAGGGGAATATCGAGCCCTTTATTAATGATAATTCGCAATATCAGGATCCACCGATTATGCCGAATAGTTATTACGCTGTAGCGCTCTGTTCACACAATGAGTGTGGCAAAAAAAAGCACATAATCCTAATTCTGCTATTGCGCGCTACTCAGGTAGTTTGCAATCGTATCGATGTCCTGGTCGCTTAAACCAGACATAACAGGCGGATGCGATTTTTTACCCGCACGGATCGCTTTCATCTGGGTAACGAGATATGTTTCATCCTTGCCGCCAAGGCTATGAGCACCTGCGTTATGACAACCCACACAGCCTTGTGCCTGCGCTTTGCCTGAGGTCGCATCGCCAGCAAATACTCGTGTAGTTGCTGCCCTTCCTGTGTCGTTAATTCTCAGTTTGTCAGAAATATCGCGACAATTGCAGCACCGCCCCACCTCGCAAAGGCAGCACGTTGACCCGCATGGCACCATCCGCCAGCGCACCTTCGCGCAGAAAGGCATCATTGACAAAGGCCGCGACAAAATTCCCCAACGCTGCACCGGCCAGTACATCGGAAGGATAGTGCACTCCGGCCTCCACCCGCGCCCAGGCGGTGCCGGCGGCCAGTGAAACGGCGCCCACACCGAGCAGCGTGCGTGTCGATGCCTGCAGATCCAGCCGGGCAAGATTACGCCGCGTCAGAGTAGCGCCGGTAAAGGCAACCGACGCATGACCGGAGGGAAAACTAAGCGTGTCGGAATCATCAGGCCGGGACCGGCCCACGCCAACTTTGAAGGTCTGCGTCACCAAACCATTGGCTGCCATTGCGCCCAGTTGGACGGCCAACCGCTTGGGTCGCGTTGGACTTGCACTGTCCTCGGGCACCCACAGCGAGCTGGCGAGTGCAACGCCGACCGAGGTATACAGCAACACGTCGCTGGTTTGACGGGCCGAAGACCGTGAAGAAAACACGGGGTGCTTACGCCGCGCCCAGTCCGATACGGCCTGATCCCTGTCGGTCACAAGGAACAATGTAGCGCCCAGCGCCGGCAGCCAGGTGTTTGGGTCCGCTACCGCATCCAGCGCCGCCCGCTTCATGTCTGCCGGCGACGGGCTTGTGCCCGAGGGCAGGCTGCCGCAGCCCTGCAACCATACCAGCAGCATCAACAACCCGGCAGATGCCATCTTTCGCCCGCCTGTCATAACCCCTGTCATCCTGCATCCTTTTCAGTTCAGTGCAGGCTTCTTGATAGCACAGGAAGCCCACCAAGCTGGGCCAGATCCAGCGGTTTGTATAGCAGTGTATAGGCGGTGTTGCGCATCGGCGCCCCGGTTTACCATTTTGGCACCACACATGCGGCAGGCTTCTCTACGCCAATAACTTTAAAGCTTTGCTGAAAAAGCCACTGAGCCAATCCGAATTTCCCTGCCCAGTACCGATCCCGGAGGCCAACCTTAGCAGATCCAGACCTACAACCCCACCCAAGCTTCCACCCAACATCCATTATAAGCAATTGGTTTTATTAGATTAATTAAAACTTACCGCGGTCCGACTGCAATAAACAGTAAATATTATCTTGATTATTCACAATTCACCGCCTACAGTTTTGCGGCATGAACGCACGTACCTCATCCGCCAGATCCGACATCCGTGAGCAAATCCTCGCGGCAGCCTTCGACCGTTTTGTGCACTTCGGCTACAACAAAACCACGATGGCCGAAATCGCCGGCGACTGCGGCATGTCCGCCGCCAATATCTACCGTTACTTCGATAACAAACTCGACATCGGCGCCCAGCTCGCCAGCCGGTGTCTGGCGCAACGGGTCACACTGCAAAGCGAAATCGTCGCCTGCAAACAGACCGCCGCCAGTGAGCGTCTGCGCGAACTGGTCTTCGCCACCCTGCGCTTCACCCACGACCAGTGGCTGGAGGCCCCGCTGGTCAACGAACTGGTTAGCGCCGTCTGCGGCAACTGCATGGAGGTTGTCGAAACCCACAAACGGGAAGAACGCCACACCATCGTCGAATTGCTGGAAGACGGCAACGCCAGTGGTGAATTCCTCGTCACCGACCCACAAGATACGGCGGCCGCCCTGCAAACCGCCATGATTCTGTTCAGCATGCCGTTACTCATGCCGGCCTATCCGCGGGAAGTCTTCGAAGAAAAGGCCGAGGCACTGGTTCGCCTGCTGCTCAATGGCCTGCTCAATCCGCAAAGAATGTAGCAACAAGCTGGATCCACCCGGAAAGGAAGCTAAAACATGAATTCCACAAACACCACGACCCGTTATGCCCAATGGGTCGTCACCCATCCCTGGCTGGTGATCCTGGCCACCGTGTTGCTGGTGATGGCGGCGGCCAGCGGCGGGCGCTTCCTCGGTTTCACCACCGATTACCGTGTCTTCTTCAGCGCCGACAATCCACAAATGCTGGCCTTCGAGGCGCTGGAGAACACCTATACCAAGAATGACAATGTGATGTTCATTCTGGTACCCAAAGACGGCGATGCCTTTGATGAACAGACTCTGGAAGCAGTGAAGACCCTGACCGAAAAGGCCTGGCAGACACCCTATTCCATCCGCGTCGACTCCCTCTCCAACTTCCAGCACACCGAGGCCGAGGCAGATGACCTGCGGGTGCATGATCTGGTTGACGAGGAACAGGTACTGGACGAGGCAGCGCGCCAGAACATCAAGTCCATCGCCCTGCACGAACCCATCCTGCTCGACAAGCTGGTGCCGGAGCGCGCTCACGTCACCGGCGTCAACGTCACCGTGCAACTACCCGGCGAAGATCTTGGCGAAGTACCGGAAATCGTCGCCTTTTCACGCGACCTGGTCAAAGAAATGCACGCCCTCTATCCGGATATAGAGATTCGCCTGTCCGGCATGGTGTTGATGAATAATGCCTTCTCTGAGGCCTCCCAGAGTGACATGGCAAGTTTGGTGCCACTCAGCTTCCTGCTCATGCTGGTTACCCTGGCACTGCTCACGCGCAGCGTCAGCGGTACCGTGGCGACTCTGTTCGTGATTCTCTTTTCCATCCTCACGGCGATGGGGCTGGGTGGCTATCTTGGCTTTCCCATCACCCCGCCCTCGGCCTCGGCACCGACCATTATCCTCACCGTGGCCATCGCCAATGCCGTGCATATACTGGTCACCTTTCTGCATGAAATGCGCCTTGGCAAAGAAAAGCACGACGCCCTGGTCGAGAGTCTACGCATCAATATGCAACCGGTATTTCTCGCCAGTATTACCACCGCGCTGGGCTTTCTCAGCATGAATTTTTCCGAAGTACCACCCTTCCAGCACCTCGGCAACATGGTGGCGATGGGGGTCATCGCCTCCTTCATCTTTGCCGTCGGCTTCCTACCCGCCGCCATGTCACTGCTGCCGGTACGGGTAAAACAGATCGGCAACGACGACAGCCACCTCATGCACCGCTTCGGTGATTTCGTGGTGCGCCGCCGCACACCGCTGATGTGGGGCATGGCAGGCGTCATCGTGCTACTGGTCGCCGCCATACCACGCAACGAACTCAACGACGTGTTCGTGCACTACTTCGACGACAGCGTCCCCTTTCGTCAGGACGCCGATTTCATGACCGAAAACCTCAGTGGCCTGTACATCATCGACTACTCATTAGACGCCGGTGAAGCCGGCGGCATCAGCAAGCCGCAATTCCTGCAAGAGACCGCCGCCTTTGCCGACTGGTACCGTGCGCAGCCCGAGACCATCCACGTCAGCAGCCTCAGCGATACCATGCTGCGCCTCAACAAAAACATGCATGGCGACGACCCGGACTGGTATAAATTACCCGAAGAACGCGACATGGCAGCACAATATTTGCTGTTATACGAAATGTCCCTGCCCTACGGACTCGATCTCAACAACCAAATTAACATCGACAAATCCGCTATCCGCTTCACCGCCACCTTGCAGACCCTGTCCACCAATGAACTGCTGGCACTGGAAGAACGCGCCCGCCTGTGGCTGGAACAAAACGCCCCGAACATCGCCAACGCCGAGGGCACCGGCACCTCGCTGATGTTCGCCCACATCGGCAAGCGCAACATCCTCAGCATGCTGCTGGGCACCGGCATCGCTCTGTTCCTGATTTCGCTGATCCTCATCCTCGCCCTGCGCTCGGTGAAGATCGGACTGGTGAGCATGATCCCCAACCTGGTGCCCGCCGCCATGGGCTTCGGCCTGTGGGGACTGCTGGTCGGTGAAATCGGCCTCAGCCTGTCCATCGTCGCCGGCATGACCCTCGGCATCGTGGTGGACGACACCGTGCACTTCCTCAGCAAATATCTGCGCGCCCGGCGCGAAAACGGCCTCAGCAGCCCCGACGCCGTACGCTACGCCTTCCGCCGCGTCGGCATGGCGCTGACCACCACCTCCATCGTGCTGGTGGTCGGCTTCCTGGTACTATCATTGTCCAGCTTCCAGCTCAACGCCGGCATGGGTCTGCTCACCGCCATCGTCATTGTCTTCGCCCTGGCTGCAGACTTCCTGTTCCTACCGCCGCTGTTGATGAAGCTGGAAGGCAAAGACGACACGAAAAAAATAGCCGCCGCTACCACATAACCATGAATGGCGCCCCCTCTCCCTCTTGGGGGAGACGACTACAGGGATGTAGCCGGCAGGTACCAACAGTAGGCGCTTTAGGCGATGCAGGACGCAATTACCGAGGGCCGGGGTGAGGGGGAAAACCACCACCACACCCTGAAAAACAAAGGAGAAAACCATGCAAAAATCAGCCAGACCAGCCTTCAAGAAAATTCTTCCCATCACCCTGATCGGCCTAAGCCTGCTGCCGCTGACCGCCAACGCCGAAACTGCTGAGGAAAAAGGCCTCGCCATCGCTATCAAGGCCGACCAGCTCGACAGCGGCTGGGGCGACCAGACCGCCGACCTGAAAATGGTGCTACGAAATCGCCACGGCCAGGAAAGTACCCGTGAAATCCGCAGCCGCACACTGGAGATGGAGGGTGACGGCGACAAGAGCCTGAGCATCTTCGACAACCCACGCGACGTCAAAGGCACCGCCTTTCTGAGCTTTACCCATGCTACCAAACCTGATGATCAATGGCTGTACCTACCGGCACTGAAGCGGGTTAAGCGCATCTCCTCCAACAACAAATCAGGCCCCTTCATGGGCAGTGAATTCGCCTACGAGGACATCACCTCACAGGAAGTGGAAAAGTACACCTACAAGTATCTCCGCGATGAAGACCTCGACGGCCGCCCCACCTTCGTCATCGAACGCTATCCGGCCTACAAACACTCCGGTTACACGCGCCTCGTCACCTGGTTGGACAAGGAGATGTATCAACCCTTAAAGGTGGAATTCTATGACCGCAAGAAATCCCTGCTGAAGACCCTCACCGCCAGCGATTATAAACAGTATCAAGGAAAATTCTGGCGCCCCAGCAAGATGAGCATGATCAATCACCAGACCAAGAAGAGCACCGACCTGTTCTGGACCAACTACCGCTTCAACACCGGCCTGACAGATCGTGACTTCGACCGCAACAGCCTCAAACGGGCGCGCTGATGGTCTGGCATATGCCGCACCGCAGAAACGGGCCATACCCAAAAAAAGCCTGAAAGAATCCGCAAATGGCGCGAATGAACGCAAATATTGACAATATTCCCATCAGAGTTTCTGGGCTTTCGAGACTGCAGCACAGTGCGGAAGACAAAAACCCATTCGCGTTTATTCGCGTTATTTGCGGCTATGCTGTAAATATCTTTGCGCCGGTCTGGCCCGTTCCTGAGAGTACGGCATGAATCGGCTCACCACCCTCGGCCTCACCGCCCTGCTATGGCCCGGCACCATCGCCCTCGCAGGCGAGTGGTCCGGCTACCTCAGCGGTGAATTGCGCGCCTTCCCCGCCGAGCCGAACGACCCTCGCCAACACGGCAATAACCTCTCCTTCAGCGCCCAACCCGAGTACTACATCGAATGGGATGATGGCCGCCAAAGCATCACCGTCGTCCCTTTCGCCCGCTGGGATCAGGGCGATAGCGAACGAACACACGCCGACATCCGTGAACTCAACTGGCTCAAGGCCAGCGATAACTGGGAACTGCGTATCGGCATCGGCAAGGTCTACTGGGGCGTCACCGAATCGCAACACCTGGTGGACATCATCAACCAGACCGATTTCGTGGAAAACCTCGACGGCGAGGACAAGCTCGGCCAGCCCATGATCCAGCTGGCCCTGATCCGTGACTGGGGCACCGTGGATCTGTTCGTGCTGCCCGGCTTCCGCGAACGTACCTTTGCCGGCGCCGACGGCCGACCACGCTTTCAGCCGCGCGTCGATACCGAGCTGACCCAATACGAATCCTCTCGCAAGCAACGCAATATCGACTACGCCGCACGCTGGTCACACTACCTCGGCGACTGGGACTTCGGCCTCAGCTATTTCCACGGCACCAGCCGCGACCCCACCTTTCTGCCATCCATGAATAGCGATGGAGAGATCGTCATCGCACCGTTGTATGAAATCATCGATCAGTTCAGTCTCGACCTGCAGGCCACCCTCGGTGACTGGCTGTGGAAACTGGAGGCCATTCATCGTAACGGTCAGGGTTCCAGTAATTACGCCGCCGCCACCGGCGGCTTCGAATACACCCTGGTGGGCATCTTCGACAGCAGCTACGACCTCGGCCTGATCAGTGAAATCCTCTGGGATGAGCGTGGTGAGAAAGCCCCCACGCTATTCGATAATGACACCATGATCGGCGCCCGCTTCACCCTCAACGACGCCGATTCCTCGGAACTGCTGCTCGGCCTCATCATCGACAACGACGACCAGAGCCGCATGCTCAGCATTGAAGGCAGCCGCCGCATCGGCCAACGCTGGAAGCTCAGCATCGAGGCCCGCGCCTTCGCCAACACCCCGCAAGACAGCCTGCTCTATGGCATGCGTGATGACGACTATCTGCAGTTGGAACTGGCGCGGTATTTCTGACCTACTCCATCACAATGCTGACCGGGCACTCCCAAACAGCCAGGTAGGATGGGCACGTTGTTTATGCCCACGCGCTATTGTCCACATGATGGTTTAGGCTCGTGGCTTGAACATGGCGCGGAAAGTAGCTTGTTATCCGGCATGTTGGGGTTCATAAAAAAACATTCACCCCAACCACGCATTGAGGGCGCGCGGCCCTGCCGTCACTTCCCGGTCAGTTCGGACAACGGCCGGAAGCCGAGGTACTCGGCCTCCGGCAGTTGGTCCTCGTGGATGGTGAAGACATTGATCACACCGTCCGGGCCGCCGCACACCTGGAGATAGCCCTTGCCGTCGGTGTCTTCCCAGTACTTGGCCACATCGATGCCGGCATTCGTCAGGGTCTGCTCCATCTCCCAGAGGGGTGTCCCGCTATTGGAGGCGCACTGCCGTGAGCCCTTGTATTGATAGATCGACATCAATGGGCTGTTGCCGCAGGAGACCCAATAAGGCACGCTCCAGTCGGCTTCCACCGACGGTCCATCGAGGGCCTTCACTTGGCCAATATGGAGCAGCGTTGCGGTATCACGGGCGTACACCGCAAAGAAAAAAGGACGTTGGTCCGGCGGATAGAAACAGGGGGTGGGGGGAGGAATACCCGGAGCAGTAATAACAACGCCACCGGTGATCGGAGAAGGCGGATAGAAGAGACTCGGCGGTTCATCCCAAGTCGCCGTATGCACCACTGCTGTCGCTGTGGCGGCACTCAGGCCTGCCTCACCCACTTGCAGCTCGATGGACTGACGCAGGGATTCCAGGTAGAGAAAGCCGGCGCCGTTGACCGGCGAGAAATCGGCTTGTTGCTCGCTCTGGGCAATACCTAGGCCGGAATCGTCGGCCCGGGTTCTGCTCAGGGAAAACACCGGCAGGTTGAGACTGGCCTGCATCGGCGTCAGCCCCTCGCTGAGCTGGCGCCAGAAATCGGCATCCAGGCGGCCGCGGACCGCGTCGAAGGCACCGGCCGCCGGGGTAATCACCAGCAGCGACAGGCCGTCCCCGGCAAACGGCATGGCCACCGCCCGATAATCCTCGCCCTCGGCCACCGACAGCATGCCGGTAATGCGCAGCATGGGCACCCGGCGTTGCTCCTCGTGTTCGCCGAAGCGACCCTCGAAGGGTTCAAGCGTCAGATCGTCTGGCCAGACGGCCTGCAGCCGGGTGGTCTGGGCAAGGATCAGACGGCTGCGGCCATCGATGTCCCACAGGTCCAGGCGCCCACCCAGCACGCCTTCAATGGCGGCACGTGCCGTAAAGAAATCGTTGCGAAAATCCAGCCCGGCCGTCTCGGGGCCGAACAGCTCGGCCTGGGCCTGGAGATAGTCGCGGCGGAAGCGATAGCCGTTCTGCCCCCACAGCCAGCGCTGGCGCTCGACGGCGTCGAGGCCGTCAATACGCTGTTCCCACAGGCTGACGCCCGCCAGGGTCTCGGCCCCGGCCGAATCCCCCAGTGACGACCAGCCACCCGCCGTGGCGATGGCCTGCAGGGTCTCGCCAGTGGCGCCGGGGGCGAGACCGGCCAGGAGCTGCTGTACATCAAAGGGTGCGCTGAGGGTGTTACCGCTACCGGCACGCATGCGAAAATCGTCGAAAGCAAAGGCCTGATGCACCGGCGCCGGGTCGATGGCGGCAGCGCTCACCAGGGCCTCGGGCAAGGCGCGCCGATCATTGCCCGGATAGGATTCGATGGAGACCCTGCCATCGTCGACCGGTGTGGCGGCCTCCTCGGCGCAGGCGGTAAGCAGCATAGCCGCCATCAAAAGCCACACAGGTACCGTTTTTCGTAATCCCAAATGCATCCCTTTGATTCCTTTCCATATCAATATTAATAGAAAGGTAAATACCGCAAAAAAAGGGCCGTGTCACGCAAAAACCCGGCACACCGAGACAGGAGGTCATATTCCCTTGCGCTAGTACATGCCTTGCAATACCCCCCGCCCGGGTTTACAAAGGGATTCAAGCCCTTGCCTCAAGGAATAACATCATGACACACCACCTGCGGCGCCTGATCATCATTGCGGTACTACTCGCCATCGGCGCCGGGCTAGGCTGGTACTGGTCGCAACCGAAGCCGGTGGTCGTGCGCCTGCAGGCGGTGGAACGCGGCAGCGTGCAGTCCAGTGTCGCCAACACCCGCGCAGGTACCGTCAAGGCCTGCCGACGCTCGCGTATCACGCCGGCCATCGGAGGAATCATCACCGGCCTGCCGGCCAAGGACGGTGCCACGGTGAAAAAGGGCGATTTGCTGCTGGAGCTGTGGAACCACGACCTGGTGGCCCAGGTGGAACTGGCCAAGCGTGAGGCCGAGGCCAACCGAGCCCGTGCGACCGAGGCCTGTGTGGTCGCAGACGTCGCCCGGCGCGAGGCCGACCGTATGGTGCGCCTGCGCAAGCAAAACATCGCCTCTGAAGAAGCCACCGAGCGCGCCGTGGGCGAGGCCAAGGCCAAGGAAGCCGCCTGCCAGGCAGCCAAGACGGCCAATCTGGTCGCCGATGCGCGCATCAAAGTCGCGCGTGAAAACCTCGAGCGCACCCTGATGCACGCCCCCTTCGACGGCACTATCGCCGAGGTCAACGGTGAGCTGGGTGAATATGTCACCCCCTCACCACCGGGTATCGCCACCCTGCCGGTAGTGGATCTCATCGACACCAGTTGCCTGACCATTTCCGCCCCCATCGACGAGGTGGATGCCCCATCCGTGAAGCCCGGCCTGAGTGCGCGCATCAGCCTCGACGCCTTCCCCGGCGAGACCTTCGACGGCCGCGTGCGGCGTATCGCCCCCTATGTGCTGGAGATCGAGAAACAGGCGCGCACCGTGGACATCGAGGCCGATTTCATCAACCCCATCGACACTAAGCGGCTGCTGCCCGGCTACAGCGCCGACGTGGAAATCATCCTGCAGACGCGCGAGAACGTGCTGTACATCCCCACCGAGGCCCTGCTGGAAGATCAGCGAGTGCTGGTATTCGACCCGGACAGCGAAACCCTGCAATCACGCCAGGTGGAGACCGGGCTGTCTAACTGGAAGTTGACGGAGATCACCTCGGGCCTGGAGGAGGGCGAACAAATAGTGCTGTCGGTGGATCGCAAGGGTGTCGAGCCCGGCGCACTGGCGACACCAGAAAGTACCGCCGGGCAATCCGGATGATCACCCTGGAAAACATCCAACGCATCTTCCCGGTGGGCGACCAAAAGGTGCACGCCCTGCGTGATATCAACCTGCACATCAGCGCCGGCGAATACCTGTCCATCATGGGGCCGTCCGGTTCCGGCAAGTCCACCCTGCTCAATCTGCTGGGCCTGCTCGACCGCCCCAACGCTGGCCGCTATCTGCTCGACGGGCAGGACGTCACCACTCTCAGCGACAGTCAGCAGGCCCACCTGCGCCGCGAGCGCATCGGTTTCGTGTTCCAGTTCTTCCACCTGGTGCCGCGCCTGACGGCGGCGCAGAATGTCGAGCTGCCCATGATGCTGGCGGGCCTGCCTGTGGACGAACGTCAGCTGCGCGTACAGCAGGCCCTGAAGGGCATGGGCATTACCGACCGCGCCGACCATCGCCCGGACCAACTCTCCGGCGGCCAGCGCCAGCGCGTCGCCATTGCCCGCGCCACGGTGATGCAACCCGGGCTGCTGCTGGCCGATGAACCCACCGGCAACCTCGACCGTGCCTCCGGCAAGGACGTGGTGGACATCCTTGAAACACTGCAACGGCGCGGCATCACCCTCATCATCGTCACCCACGACCCGGAGCTGGGCGAGCGCGCACAGCGGCGCCTGCACATGGTGGACGGTGCCATCGTCAACGATACCGCCAGCCCGTGAAAACCATCGACATCGCCCGCTATGCACTGGGTTCGCTCAACGGCGCACGCAGCCGCACGGCGCTGATGCTGCTGGCCATGTCCATCGGCGTGGCCTCGGTGCTGGTGCTCACCTCACTGGGCGAGGCGGCACGGCGCTATGTGTCAGGCGAATTCGCCTCACTGGGCACCAACCTGGTGATCGTCCTGCCGGGCCGCACGGAAACGGCTGGCGGCGAGCCATCGATGCTGATTGGCGACACGCCGCGTGCACTGACCCTCGGCGATGCCCAGGCGCTGCTACGCTCGTCGCTGATACGGCGCGTCGCACCGCTCAATATCGGCTCGGCACCGGTATCCCATGGCGGGCTGGAGCGCGATATCCCCATCTGGGGTTCCACGGCGGAGCTGCTGGAAATACGCCACTGGAAAATGGGCTTGGGCCGCTTTCTGCCCAAGACCGAATGGGACCGTGCCAGCCCGGTGTGTGTGCTGGGGCAAAAGGTGCGCAAGGAACTGTTCGGCAGCCAGCCGGTGCTGGGCGAATGGGTGCGCATCGGCGACCGGCGCTTCCGCGTCATCGGCATCCTGGAATCGGCAGGCGAATCCCTCGGCGTCGCCGTGGAAGATATGGTCATCGTGCCCGTCGCCTCGATCCAGAGGCTGTTCAACACCTCGTCACTGTTCCGTATTCTGGTGGAGGCGCGCTCGCGCGAGGCCATCCCCCGCGTCATCGAACACATCACCCGTACCATCCGTGAGCGCCATCAGGGCGAGGAAGATATCACCGTCATCACGCAAGATGCGGTACTGGCCACCTTCGACAAAATCCTCCAGGCCCTGACCCTTACCGTGGCGGGCATTGCCGCTATCAGTCTTGGCGTGGCGGGCATCCTGATCATGAACGTGATGCTGGTGGCGGTGGCGCAGCGGACCACCGAGATCGGTCTGCTCAAGGCACTGGGCGCACCGGGACGACAGATCGTCAATCTGTTTCTCGCCGAAGCGGCCCTGCTGTCCCTGCTCGGTGCGGGGTTGGGGTTGGTGATCGGCCAGGTCGGCAACGGGCTGATCGGCTATTTCTATCCAGACCTGCCCATGGGCACGCCCCTGTGGGCCTTCGCCGCCGCCATCGGTGTGGCACTGGGCACCGGGCTGCTGTTTTCGCTGCTGCCGGCACGACGCGCGGCAAGGCTGGATCCGGTGCAGGCCTTGGCGCGGCGATGACGACGATGCGCTACAAAACCCGAAACACCCCCCGTAGGGTTTGCGTGAGGCGTCCGCAAATAGACGCAAATAGACGCAAATATTTTCTTTTTATTGGCGTTCATTGGCGTGCATTTGCGGATGATATAGACCGTAGAGTGGGCATCGCCCACCGAGATTTTCATTCACCGTATTTCGGTGGGCAGTGCCCACCCTACAAACTGACAACAAACAGGCTCCATTGTGGGAGCGGTGGAGAGATGAAATATGCTCACCCGTGACCTGATCCACCTCTCTTTCTCCTCCATCATCGCCCACCGCCTGCGCAGCCTGCTCACGGTGCTGGGCATCAGCGTCGGTATTGGTGCAGTGGTACTGCTCACCTCCATCGGCGAGGGTATCCACAAGTTTGTACTCAGCGAATTCACCCAGTTCGGCACTACCCTGATCGGCATTAACCCGGGCAAGGCCACCACCTTCGGCACCTCGCTGGGCATCATGGGCACGATACGGCCGCTGAGCATTGACGACGCCGAGGCCCTGCGGCGAGTGCCGCGCACCCGCGCCGTCGTCGCCGCCACCCAGGGTAACGCCGAGGTCAAGGCCGGCGCAAAAACGCGGCGCACCACCGTCTATGGCATGGGTGCGGACATGCCCGAAGCCTTTTCCATGAAGGTGCAACTGGGCCAGTTCCTGCCCCACGACGACCCACGTTCACCACGTGCCTTTGCGGTACTGGGCAGCAAGCTGAAAACAGAACTGTTCGGCACGGAAAACCCGTTGGGCAAAAAGATCCGCATCGGCGGCGACCGCTACCGGGTCATCGGCGTCATGGAGAGCAAGGGCCAGGTACTGGGCATGGATCTGGATGACACGGTCTACATTCCCGCCGCACGCGCACTGGAAATGTTCAACCGCACCAGCCTGATGGAAGTGGATCTGCTTTACGAGGAAGGCGCGGACGTGGATGAAGTGGTCGCCAGTATCAAGCGCATCCTCATCAGCCGCCACGGCCGCGAAGACTTCACCATCACAACCCAGCAACAAATGATGGACGTGCTGGGCAATGTGCTCAACGTGCTGACCTTCGCCGTCGGCGCCCTGGGCAGCATCTCCCTGCTGGTGGGCGCAATCGGCATCCTCACCATCATGACCATCGCAGTGAAGGAACGCACCAGCGAGATCGGCCTGCTGCGCGCCCTGGGTGCGGAACGCGGGCAGATCCTGCTGCTGTTTCTCGGCGAGGCGGCGGTGCTGGCCGCCATCGGCGGCATCGCCGGGCTAATCCTCGGCGTCGGCGGCGCGCAACTGCTGACCCTCGCCCTGCCCGCCCTGCCGGTGCATACACCCTGGTCCTATGTGTTGGCGGCGGAGGTAGTGGCAATTCTTATCGGTTTTGCCGCCGGTGTGCTGCCCGCGCGGCGCGCGGCGGCGATGGATCCGGTGGAGGCGTTGCGGACGGAGTAGATAGAGGTGAGCGTCTTTCGTGAAGCCCAACGCGCGACACGCCAACCCACCGAGCTGGATTCCGGCTAAAAACATGCCGGAATGACGATAGTCAGTAGCCTGGATGGAGCGCAGCGGAATCCGGAAGGTTCAATCCAATCGTTCCCTGGATTCCGCTGCGCTCCATCCAGGCTACCAGTATATTTATTCTCCATAATCGGCATTCCCATCCATTGCAACATCACCGCCCCAATCAGGAGCGAGGAGACCTGAACGCACATGGTGATGAAATGACGAATGGGGCCAATCGGATACACAGGCCACATGCCCATGTTTCACCGGGTTGAAGTGGATGTAATCGACATGCTGTTGCAGATCATTTTCATTGCGGATTTGATGTTCCCAATAGCGCCGTTGCCAAAGGTTGTATTCGCCTTTTTCATTCTTAAACAACGCTACACCCTCTTTCACCAGGGCGTGGGTAAAATGACTTTTAATGGCTCGCCAACGACCGGGGTAGTTGTTGTCATTTTCTGGCAGCTTAATGATGATGTGGAGGTGATCGGGCAACACGACAATGGCCAGCATTTCGAAGGGACGCGCATGCCGTACCTCACGAAAGGCATTGCGCAGGTGATGAACGTGTGAAACAAGATAGCAGGCGCTGCGGTCTCGCAAGTTTATGGTGAAGAAGTAAGTGGCTCCGGGTGTTTGGCTGCGGCGATAGTGAACCATGTGGATAATTTATCCTGGATTCCGCTGCGCTTATCCTGGCTACAGCACAAGGACGCAATAACGCAGCGTATTGTGCACCCTTCGGTAAACAAACACCCTCGCAGCCATCTACGGGGAGTTGAGCCCCCAGCAATCAAATCAAATAAACGTCTTCAACAAATCCGAAAACTCCGGTGTGCGCAGATAGCCGTAGGACTTGTGGTTGATGTCACCCCAGTCATTCATCACCAGGTCATCCT
>CAZTPE010000026.1:0-16243 GCA_964614545.1 uncultured Ectothiorhodospiraceae bacterium | reverse complement strand
CCGGATCGACCTCTTCGGTCAGCAGACGAATCCCGCGTGAGGCGCCGGGATAGATTTCGACGGCTCCCTTGCGTACCAACGCCTTGAGATGATCTTCGGCGGCATTGGCGGAGCGAAAGCCCATGGCATCGGCGATCTCCACCCGCGTCGGCGGTACATCGTACTCTTCAATAAACTCTCGAATCATATCCAGCACTTGCTGCTGGCGCTTTGTCAGTTGTTCCATATTCTGTCCATCCACACAGTATTTATCTGTGAGTATATACAGTAAACGGACAGTTTCAAGTTTTCTTGCCGGCCGTGTTGGCCGGATGGCGGGCATAGGGCTTCCTTGACCGGCACCATAGCCACCCGGCACGGTTTGCGCTAGGATTTCTGACAATCCTCCAGGTTTTTATGGGAGGCATTCACAATTTCACATTTCAGAGACTACGCCCATGTTTGGAGAAATCACCCTGCTTATGGTCCTGCAAGGAGCGGCACTGATTGCCGCCGGTGCCGCCGCCGGTTATTTCCTTGCCCTGCAAAGCTTTGATAAACAACGAGATAAACTTAATGACGAGCTGGAAAATGCCCGCGCTGAAATCAAGGAACAGCGCGAAAAGGTGGATAAGCATTTCCTCAAAACGGCGCTGCTGTTCAATCGTCTGACCGACAATTACCGCGAAATCTACGAACACCTGGCCACCGGGGCGCAGACACTGTGCAGCCCACAAACCAGCACACCAAAGCTGGATCAGCCGGAAACACGCGTTCTACCGGCCATCGAGGCCAGCGCCGCCGAAAACGAGGCTGAAAGCGAAAGTGAGCTGGCCGCCACACACTCGCCGCATCCCGACACCGCCGCCACTGCGCCGGTGAAGGCTGAGAGCGGCGAAAAGCCCGCGGCTGAACCCCCCGCGGAGGAGACTCCCTCCCCGGATAAGGCAACGGAGCAGAAGGCAAAGGCCGAGGCCGAGGCCGAAGCACCACAGCCCGAGACCACCGAGGTCAGCAAAGCCGACAAGTCAGTCGCCGACGATACCCATCTCGGTGCCGATGCCACCCCCGCCCCGACAGAGGTCAGTGAGGAGAAACCGGCCCCGAAGGCTTCCGCAGCAACAGCGGCCGGTGAGGAGAAATCCACCCCAGAGACCTCCACGGCGACAGATGCTGGTAAGAAGAAACCCATTCCGGAGGTTCCCACCGCGCCAGAGGTGGCCGCCGATGTCGATCGTTACAAGTCGCCACCGTCCATCCATTAACGCCCACACTGTTTCTGGGCAATAAAGTCCGGGCAATAAAAAAGGCGCCGTTACCGCGCCTTTTTTATTGCCCGTTCCAGCCGATCCATCACTCGTCGACCGTCAGCGCTTCCAGGGCCTCCCAGCGTTGATAGCCCGTCGACAGCTCCGCTTGCAGCTGCTCCAGGCGGGCCAGCCCGGCATCGATCGCGGCCTTGTCCTGCTGGTAAAAACCGGGCTCGTTGATCTGCTCCTGCAGGGTGGTCTGTTCACTTTCCAGCGCTTCGATCTGCGCCGGCAGGGACGCCAGTTCGTGCTTGTCCTTGTAGCTGAGTTTTTTGGTGCGCTTCGGTGCCGGCCCGGCCGCCGCCCTGGCATTGGCGGGTTTATTCACCTTCGCCTCGGGGGCCGCAGCCTTGCGCTGCCGCAGCCAGTCATTGTAGCCGCCGACATATTCGTTCACCCGCCCCTCATCCTCGAACACCAGGGTGCTGGTAACGACGTTGTCCACGAAGGCGCGGTCATGGCTCACCAGCAGCAGGGTGCCGCTGTAGTCGCTGAGGAGTTCTTCCAGTAATTCCAGGGTTTCCACGTCGAGATCATTGGTGGGCTCATCCATCACCAGCAGGTTGGCCGGCTGGGTGAACAGGCGCGCCAGCAGCAGGCGGTTGCGCTCGCCACCGGACAGGGATGACACCGGCGAACGCACGCGCTGGGGCGGGAACAGGAAGTCCTGCAGGTAGCCCATGACGTGCTTTTCGCGCCCGTTGATGCTCACCATGTCGCCACCGAGATTGAGATTGTCGATGACGGATTTGTCGAGATCGAGCTGCGCCCGCTGTTGGTCAAAGTAGGCGACCTTGAGCTTGGTGCCCAACTTGACCGTGCCCTGCTGCGGTTGCAGCTCGCCCAGCAGCAGCTTCAGCAGGGTGGACTTGCCCACGCCATTGGGGCCGATAATGCCGATGCGGTCGCCGCGTACGATCTTGGCGGAAAAATCACGGATCACCGGTGTCTCGCCATAGCCCACGGTGGCATTCTCCACCTCGACCACCAACTTGCCCGAGGCGTCGGCCTGCGACATCTCCAGCCTCGCCTTGCCCTGCTGCTCACGGCGCTGCATGCGTTCATTGCGCAATGCCTGCAGGGCGCGGGCACGGCCTTCGTTGCGGGTGCGCCGCGCCTTGATGCCCTGGCGTATCCAGACCTCTTCCTCGGCCAGCTTCTTGTCGAACTTTGCGTTGTGCTCGGCCTCCACCGCCAGGCGTTCTTCACGCTTAACGAGGTAGTTGGCGTAGTCGCCGGGCCAGGAGGTCAGCGCCCCGCGGTCCAACTCGACGATGCGCGTGGCCAGGTTCTGAAGGAAGGCGCGGTCATGGGTGATGAACAGCAGGCTGCCGTTCCAGCCGCGCAGGAACTCTTCCAGCCACTGGATTCCTTCGATGTCGAGGTGGTTGGTGGGCTCGTCGAGCAGCAGCAGGTCGGGCTCCAACACCAGCGCCTGCGCCAGCAGCACGCGGCGCTTGAAGCCGCCGGAGAGAGAGTCCAGGCTCTTGTCCGCCGGCAGATCGAGGCGCGAGATCACCTCTTCCACGCGCTGCTCCAGGCGCCATCCGTCGCCTGCATCCAGCGCCTGCTGCGCCCGTGAAAGAGCCTCCATCGCGGCCTCGGAATGGTCCTCCATCACCACCTGCAGCGCGTGGTGATATTCCACCATTGCCGCGCCCATGGCCTCCAGGCCGTCGGTGATCACTTCAAAGACGGTGCGCGTCTCGTCCACGGGCAGATCCTGCGCCAGATAGGCCACGCGCAGGCCGGACTTGCGCCAGACATTGCCATCATCGGGGACAATGGCACCGCGCATAACATGCATCAAGGTGGACTTGCCGGTGCCGTTCCGGCCCACCAGACAGACCCGCTCACCCGGCTCAATCTGCAACTCGACATTATCCAGCAGTGGCCAGTGGCCGAAGGCCAGCGAGACCTTTTCAAAACGAATTAACGACATGAGAGAAAACCAGAAAAATCAAAAAAACACAGGGGTGACACTCAGCTGCCCTGCTGCATGGATTGGGCCGATGCGATAATGCCATCCATATCACCATCCGACAGGGCGAGCATTTCCGCTAGTTCCTCCCGCGAGGCGGTCAGGGTCTCGAGGATATCCCCACCCGGCAGGCCCGTTTCCGGCAGCAGGTGATGCGCCAGAACCAAGATACCCCACTCCCGTGACTCGGTGCCCGTCAGCCCTGGCGGATGATGATGCAGGCAACTCAATACCTCCAGATACGAAACCGGCAAACGAAAGGCCCGGCACACACGCTCGGCCAGATCGTCATGACTGAGCCCGTATGCCTCCAACTCCAGCACATCCAGCGGCAGAGATTCCGCCACCGAACGGGCACATATGGACTGATAGGAGTCTTCAAAATTTGTCGCCAGCACGATCATACCCACGTCATGAAGCAGCCCCAGCAAGGCCATATCATCCACCTTGGCGCGGTAGCAAACCTGAGCGATCAGTTTGCACAGCGTGGCGATGGAAACCAGGTGACTGAGGATATCCTTCGCCACCGGACTATCCACCGGGAGCGCACTGTTCAGGGTCGACATGACAATGGCGCTACGGACATTCTTCAGCCCCAGCAAGCGCACGGCTGTCGGCACATTGGTCACCTCCCCGGCCCGCCGGAACAAGGGAGAATTGGCATAGCGCAACAACTCGCCGGCCTGTACCGGGTCATTCATCAAGGCCTGTTCGAGGGCATTGAAATCCGGGTCTGCCTCGGCAAGCATTTCCAGAACCCTGGCCGCTTGGGCAGAGGCTTGGGGGATTTCCAATTCATCGACTGCAACAACTTGTTGTGACACGGTAACTCCCAATAAACGGGGCGGAGACAAAAGGGTGTCTGGCCAATCCGGACCAGCCATCGCGACATGATAGGCCAATTCTACAGAATCATTGAAGGACTGGCAGACAATTCAGATCAAGATATGGCATCCCCGCTTATCTGTGCCTGCAGGCACACGGATTTGTCAGAGGCATGGAAATACCCATTTCCTAACGAAGGGCGGACTCAAGAAGTGTTTGGATATTACAGAAAACGGAGCAAGAAGTGATGATACATCGAGAAAGTGGTAACAATAAAAAGTAATTAGCCCTGAACTAGTCAGGGCTAATTACCCCCCCCTCCCTCTATACAGCACGATCATACCGAAGAGGGCACACAGGTCAAATCATAATTTATGAAGAAGAACAGGCTATTAATCGAGAAGGGAATAAGCGACTGTAACTATAGGGTATTATGACCGGCCTGAGAGTCAGGGTGCATGACTTATCCTGCGCAAATAAGGCTGTAATACACCCGAGTCAGCGCAGAAGCATGAAATTAACAAGTAATTATCCATAAAATCCGAAATAAACTCACCGCCTTGCCTATAATTTTCTATTGTCCCTGGTAAATAACGGAAAATTGAACAAACTGAACACTTTTGATGTTTTTTGTACGGTTTGCCTTGACATTCACTGATGACCGAGCACAATGAGGAGAAACCCGCTTCAGAGTAAGGGGAGAAACCGTTTGGAATCCGGGTTTACCAGCCAGCAAGCCATGTCCGTAAGCGGACTCTCCAGGCGTCAATTAACCTATTGGCGCACCACCGGGCTCATAGTACCCGGCCAACGCACCCGCGGTGGCCACTGGCGTTACACCTTCCTCGACCTGCTGGCGTTGAAAACGGCCAAAAAGCTGATCGAGGCGGGAGTCTCAGTGCAAAAAATTCGTAAAAGTATCGCCGCGCTTCTCAACTTTCTTCCCACCTGCAAGGCACCACTACGGGAACTTTCTCTGGTCACCACCGGTGACGTTATCCTGGTGCTCCACGGTGATTCAGCCTTTGAAGCGTTGACGGGCCAGGAGTGGATTTTGCCGGTGGCTGAGCTGGAATTGGAAATCAGCCGCCTGCATTGCCCAGGCAAAGCGGTGCAAGTCGAGTTATTTCCCGATCAGGAAACCCGGAGCACTGAATCCACACAGGCGGCCATCACAAAAGTCGTCGCGCAATGATTAATTAATAATTGATTTAAGACCACAGAGGCACGGACTGCATCGCGAACCAGGCCCAGGCATGGGCGGAATAACAGGCCCGGGGACAGTATGCACATCATTGCCATCGTCAATCAGAAGGGCGGCTGTGGAAAAACCACCACCGCCATCAACCTCGCCGCCAGCCTGGGAATAAAGGGTCACCGCACACTGCTGGTGGATGCCGATCCACAAGGCCATGCCTCCCTCGGGCTGGGTGGACGACGACAGGATGAGCCGGGACTGTATGAAATATTTGCGCTGGATTTTCCCCTCGCAGAGACCATCATCCCGCATATTTCGCAAGGACTGGATATCATCCCCGCAACGGTTTCCCTGGCAGCCGTGGAATATGTGCTGGCCAACATGCCGGAGCGCGAACGGCAGCTAAGCAAGTATTTGCACTCAGTAGCCTCTATTTATGACTATGTGGTTATCGATTGCCCCCCTGCACTCGGCCTGCTCTCCATTAATGCGATTCGCGCTGCGCAGCGAGTCATTGTTCCGGTCGACATGAGTCTGTTCGCCATCGATGGTCTCGAGCGACTCAGTGAAACCGTCGATCTGGTAGCAACAAAATATGACCTCAATATTGAGCTGAATATACTGCCCACACTGGTCGACAGGCGCACTCGCCTGGGCCGCAATCTACTGTTAGGCATTTGGGAGCGATATCAAAACAAGGTGCTTCCTGTGATGATTCACCATACCGTGCGACTGAAAGAGTCTGTCTGCGCCGGGCAATCTATCGTAGATTTTGCACCTAACTCCCCCGCAGCAAGTGATTTCAGCGATCTTGCCGATGAACTCATCATGCGAAACCACACGACCCTGGATACCACGCAAGCCAATATCTCCTGGCTTCTCTCACATGTTGAGCCCACAGAAAGCAGGCCTGCCAATATTGCCTCATTCCACAAAGGGCGCCCAGTAGCAGAAAATAGTAACGTGCAAAGGGTCGTACTCAGTTTCCAAAATCATCAGCAACGCGACATCAGGATTGCGGGGGAATTCAACGAGTGGATAGCGGACAAAGACATCCAGACCGTCACGGAGAATGACATCATTCACAAAGTGTTTTATGTGGAACCGGGAGATTACCAGTATCGCTTGATCGTCGATGGAAAGTGGCGCAATGACCCCACTAATCCACGCCAGGCGCTCAGCACGCTGGGAATCCACAACTCCCTTCTACATGTCACAACCAACGGCACATTTAACCAGTCCATTGGCAATCACTGATCACACCATCTTGAACAAAAGAAACATAACAACCTGCCATGCAACACGCCGCACCTGACGATGTATTTTCCTCCCTGACCTCCCGCCAGCGGCTGGCGGATATCAGCCACCATTTTTTGAGTGAAAAGGGAGAGCAACCTTCCCCGTGGCAGAAAACTTGTCTCATCCCCCTGCTCCTTGTCTGTCGTGAAGATGACTTTGTTGCCTATCTGCTGAAAACCGCGTTACAGCAACATCATCAGAGCTGCATGGTGCTGAATATAGAGAATCAACCCGATCCACTCTCAATATCGAAGTCAATGGCGGGTGAAAAAGAAGGCGCCCCGGATATCTGCCTGCTACCGCTGACATCACCCGGATCGACCCTGGCGATTCCGCACAACAAACTGCTCATGGCAGTACCGACGTCACTGCCGGGAGTACGGCTGGCTTATCATCATCTGGCCCAGCTGGCGGAACAGGGAAGCCGCCTCACGGTAAATATCATCATGCTCGACGCACGCAGTGAGAAACACGGCGAGCGTTATTTTTCCTTTCTCAGCGACAGCGCCAAGTCGTTGCTATCACTGGAGATCAAATCAGCAGGCGTACTGTACCGTCGACAGACGAGCAGCGACGAAACCTATGGCGGCGCGGACAAAATCATCAGAAATATTCTAAAGGATGAGGGGAAACACGCTTTGCCGGCATTTTCACCCGAGCCAAAAGTCTCCACAGGCAACACTCAGCATCTTCGCCTGATGCCAGCCGCTACACCGGCGAAATAGGCACTACGGCCGTTGGTCTGGCAATGCCATAACCCTGCGCCAGATCCACGCCGATGTCCTGCAATGTACTGAGCACCTCGTCATCTTCAACAAATTCTGCGACGGTGCGCAGGCCCGCGACGTGGCCGATTTCATTGACGGCCTGCACGATGGCGTAATTCATTGGATCACTGGTGATATCACGCACAAAACCACCATCGATTTTCAGATAATCCACAGGCATCGCCTTCAAATATGAAAACGAGCTCAGACCAGAACCAAAGTCGTCTAACGCGAATTGGCAACCTAGGCTGCGTATACCATGGATAAAATCCACCGCCAGGTGCAAATTTGAGATGGCCGCAGTCTCCGTGACTTCGAAACACAACAACTCTGGCGGCAGTTCGTTAACTTTCAGTTGCTCGCCGATGTACGAAAAGAAGGCTGCGTCATTGAGGGATGCGCCAGAGAGGTTGACAAAAAAGGTGCCTAGTATATCCGTATCCGGTGTTTGCCGATAAAGGCCTGCAAGATATTCAATCACTGACTTCACCACCCAGCGATCCAGCAGGGTCATGACGCCATAGCGCTCCGCCGCAGGAATGAAGGCGCCAGGCAAAATAATCTCGCCATCATCACCCACCATGCGCAACAGGAACTCACTGTGCGAATGCAGGCAGGCATTCACATCCAGTGCCTGCATGGGCTGGTGGTAAAGCACGAACCGTTCGTCTTCCAGGGCCTGCTTGATGCGTGATACCCAGCGCATTTCGTTATGCCGCCGCAACAACTCGGAATCATCGTCAAGATAGACGTGGACGCGGTTACGTCCCAGATCCTTGGCGGTATAACAGGCCACATCTGCCGCACTGAGCACCTCATCCACACCCCGGGCATCCGAGGTGATGGGCGTCATGCCGATGCTGACGCCGACACTGAAGGTTTTGTCCTGCCAGACAAAGCGAAAATTGGCGACCGCCTCGCGGATTCCCTCGGCTATCTGATGGGCCTGCTCCAGTGGACAGCTCTCCAGCAACAGACCAAATTCATCCCCCCCCAGACGGGCCAGGGTATCGTTGGAACGCACCTTTTCGCGCAACACCACCGCCAGCTGCCTGAGCAGCTGATCACCCGCCTGATGGCCACAGGTGTCATTGATGACCTTGAACTGGTCGAGATCCAGGTAAAGCAGGACATGGGCATGCTCACTTTCCTTGGCACTGCGCAAGGCTTCCTTGAGGCGCCGATCGAATTCATGCCGGTTCACCAGTCCGGTCAGGTGATCATGGAAGGCGAGATGATGGATGGTCGCTTCGGCCAGACGATGGGAGCGCCGCAGTTCGGCTTCACGCAGCTCACGCTCAATGGCGGGCACCAGGCGTGTCAGGTTGTCCTTCATGATGTAGTCGTGGGCGCCCATTTTCATGGCGGCCACGGCAATGTCTTCACCAATACTGCCGGAAACAATAATTACGGGAAGATCCAGGCCAGAGTTCTTGACGATGTCTAGGGCGGCCTCGGAACTGAAACCGGGCAGGTTATGATCTGTTACAACCACGTCCCAGGTGTGTTCCTGCAGGGCTGCCTGCAGGCGCTCAGCAGTTTGTACACGAAGGGAACGGGGGCTGTAACCGGAACGGCGCAATTCCCTGTCAAGCAGCAGGGCATCATCCTCCGAGTCCTCTACAACAAGAACCCGTAACGGATTTCCCATTTGACTAGCTCCTGATTCTTACCGGTGATTCGTTCAAGACGAGCCAATACAACCCCAACTGTTTTACCGCTTCAATGAACTGATTGAAATCCACCGGTTTACGAATATAACTGTTGGCCCCACTCTCGTAGCTGCTGGCAATGTCCTTTTCCTCGCTGGAGGTGGTCAGTATCACGACCGGCTGAAATGCCGTACGCTTGTCAGCGCGCAGACGCTTCAGCACCTCAATGCCGTTAATCTTGGGCAACTGGAGATCCAGCAGGATCACCTGAGGCTGGACGCTGGCATCGCGCCCTTCATATTTGCCGGTGCCGAACAGGTAGTCCAGGGCTTCTTCGCCGTCACGAGCGACGACAACCTCATTCAAAATATTATTTTTTTTCAGGGCGCGCAGGGTCAGTGCCTCATCGTCTGGATTATCTTCTACCAGCAGAATCACCTTGTCTGACATCGTGTAATCCATCACAACCCCTCCTTTACCCTAGCACAGCAGTTGGAATATGCCAGCTTTCCCGTGCACCTCTGAATCTACCACAGAGCCCGCCTGATTCAATGGCGGAATCGACTATTTTGGCATTAATTCAGGCCGGTAAGGTAATAAACACGGATTCTCCCGCAGATATCTCCAACGTCGAGAATATTGCCGATGCCCCCCCCCTGCACTCAATGGTCATTATCCAGCAATCATAAGCAGTTTCTCGCCGTTATAGGCAGCACCGCTGCCTTTCAACCGTCTCACAGGCCCTCCCGGGCAGGAATATCAGCCTGCTTTTGCAGATATTGCAGCAGATCTGACAGCGGCATAGGTCGGCCAAAATAATAGCCCTGCACCCAGTCACAGCCGTGTTCACGCAGAAAATCCTTCTGCGCCGCGGTCTCCACACCTTCGGCAATCACACGCAAATTCAAGCGGTGCGCCATGGCGATAATGGTGTCGATAATGGCCGCATCATCATCATCCTCGGGCACATCGGCGACAAAGGAACGATCAATCTTCAACACATCCAGTGGAAAACGCTTCAGATAGCTGAGTGACGAGTAGCCAGTACCAAAGTCATCGATGGCAATGCGGATGCCCCGTTCATGGCAGGCCTGCAAGGTCTGCATCGCAAACTCCGGGTCATCCATGACGCTGCTCTCGGTGATTTCCAGTTCCAACAGGCGCGGATCCGTACCGCTTTCCTCCAGCACCTTATCGATCATGCGCACCAGATCCCGGTTGCGGAACTGGCGCGGCGACAGGTTGACCGCAACCGGCACCGGTCTGCCACCCTCTGACAGCCATGTCTGCAGATCCTGGCAGGCGCGTCTTAATACCCATTCACCCACAGGGATAATCAATCCGGTATCCTCCAGAAGGGGGATAAACCGGCCGGGCATCACCATGCCTTCATCGCATCGATCCCAACGCAGCAAGGCCTCAACGCCAATGATATCTCCCGTCGACACATCCACCTGAGGTTGATAGTGCAAGCGGAACTCATCGCGTTCCAGCGCCCGCCGCAGGGCACTTTCCATGTTCAGACGCTCATCGGCATCGGTATTCATGCTGCTATGGTAGAATTGATAGCTCTCCCCCAGCCGCTTTGCATATTGCAGGGCCGTCTCGGCATAGCAGGCCAGCTCGTCGTAGCTACTGGCGTCGTCCGGGTACATCACCGCCCCCATGCTGGGCACAAGGAATATCTCCCTTTTTGCGATGCAGAAAGGTTCAGCGAAGACATCGACAATCTTCTCCAGGAAAACTTCCACCTCGGCACGCGTCATCAGCGCCGGCACGGCAATGGCAAAATCGTCCCCACCCAGACGCGCCACAAAATCCATGGGGCGAATATTCTTGGACAGTCTCTGCCCCACTTGCAGCAGTAACTGGTCACCCACGGCATGCCCCAGGGTATCGTTAACCTTAATAAAGCGATCAAGATCCAGGTGGATGAAGGCCGTGTGGTCGTTGGAGCGCCGGGTCCGCAACATACATTGCTGAAAACGGTCACGAAACAGCGTGCGGTTGGGAAGGTTGGTCAGCGCATCGTAATACATCAGATGCTGGATATGCTCCTCAGCCTGCTTTTGCTGGCTCAGGTCGGTGAAACCACCAATGTAATGCGTCACTTGGCCCGACTCATCACTGACCGCACTAATGGTCAGCCACTCGGGATAAATCTCGCCATTCTTGCGCCGGTTCCAGATCTCACCCTGCCAGGAACCCGTTTCGATCAATGATGCCCACAGATGGCGGAAAAAGTCCTCATCATGACGTCCGGACTGCAGCATGCGGGGTCTCTGCCCGATAACCTCATCCTCATCATAACCGGTGATATCCAGGAAGGCCTGATTGATACGAAGGATGCGGCCGTTCTTGTCCGTAATCAGGATACCTTCGACACTACCCTCAAAGACCTTGGCGGCCAGCCGCAAATCCGCCTCCGCCGCACGGCGCGCACGGCGCTCACCGGACTCGCGCAGCTCACGCTCAATGGCCGGCGCCAGACGCGCCAGATTGTCTTTCATGATGTAATCATGAGCCCCGGCGCGCATCAGCTCGACGGCGATTTCCTCACCAATCGCTCCGGAAACGATGACAAAGGGGATATCCAACCCTGTTGCCTGCAGCAGCCGCAGCGCCGCAGCACCACTAAAGCTGGGCATGTGATAGTCGGAAATCACCACATCCCAGCTGTATGCATCCAGCGCAGCCTGCATGAGCTCGGCACTTTCGACCCGCTGACAATGGAGTTCGAACCCTGCCTGCGATAGCTGGCGCCGAGTCAGGATTGCATCATCCTCGGAATCTTCCACCAGTAGCACATTTAGCAGCTCAGACACCCCTTGAAGCCCTCGCATTGATTTTCTTGTATTGGCCCGTGTGGCAAACGCCACCCTCATCCATGAGGCCCACCGGCACACTCTGCCCGCAAAAAGACTCTCACCGGAAAACCATCGGCTTAAAGCACATGATTCTTTAGGGGGCTTCTATTCATTCTGGGCGTTTCAGATTGATCGCCAGACCCGCCCCATCCAGGCAGTGACAAACTGGGGTCCAAGGACCTGCACGCCAGCCCCCACATTTGCTATTCTTTGCCGTTTGATCGCAGATGTAGCCACAATGATTGTTCTTCGCAGCACCGTTCTGTTCTTACTCTCCCTTTCGCTTGCCGGTGCGGCGGAAGTCGCTACTCCTCAGACGGAGCAGGCGCTCCGCCAGTTGCTCGAAGACATCGATAAACATGAGCAGGGTAACGACAGACAGCGGGCGGCCCTGCAACGAATTGAACAACAGATGGAGTGCAACTGGGCCCTGATCCGCAGTTATGAGATATGCACCCGGCTGTATCAGGATGAGCCGCAGAATCACTTGGCATGCGTTAACAAGGCGAAGACAAACACCACACGCTGCCTCACCCGCACAACCGATTAGCCCTAAAGGAAATGTTACCGCACGGCCCACGCCGGCATTGCAGGCAAAGAAAAAGGGGGCTGAAAAGCCCCCTTCATCCAGATCAGGATTCCCGCAGAATATCAGGCAGCCTGTTCGTCCGCCGAAAACAGATGCACATCCGTTTGCGGATAGGGAATCGAAATCCCGGCAGCGTCAAAGGTGATTTTTATATTCTCCAGCATCGCGGCTCGCACGTTCCAGTAGTCCGCAGACTCCACCCACGGCCGCACCGCCAGATTCACACTGCTGTCGGCCAGCTCCGCAACCATCACCACCGCAGCCGGATCCTTCAGAATACGCTCATCGGCCGCCATCACTTCCTCAATCAACTGCTTGGCCTGACGGATATCATCGTCATAACCGATGCCGAATATCAGATCGATACGGCGCGTATCACGGGCGCTGAAATTGACAATGGTGCCGCCATAGATCTGTCCGTTGGGCACCGTAATCTCACGATTATCCCCTGTTTTCAACAGCGTGCTGAAAATACGGATCGATTCCACCACACCTGTCACGCCACCCGCCTCGATGAAATCACCGAGCTTGAAAGGCTTGAACAGCACCAGCATCACACCTGCCGCCAGATTGCCGAGTGAATCTTTCAGAGCCAGACCCACGGCCAGACCGGCGGTCGCAAAGATGGCCATCACTGACGTAGTATCCACACCCAGTTGATCCAGCGCCGCGATGATAACCACGACCAACAGCGCGGCAAAAATCAGATTGCCGAGAAAATCGACCAGGGATTCATCCATGCCGCCCTTTTTCATCAGGCGCCCCACCGCATTGGTCACCGCTCGCGCAACCCAGCGCCCGACAATGAAAATGACCAGTGCCAAAACAAGATTAACGGCCCAGGGAATAATGTAGGTACCAAGATAATCTACATTAGAATTAAGCAATGCATCCATAGGAAGAAACTCCTTGTTAGCTTATTTAGAAAAGAAAAGAGGATTTGTAAACATCAAAATGTGGAATATGCCCACGAATAGTAGCATTTCATGCCACGTAAAATAACAGAAAAATTAAATAATTAAGGCGATAAGTCTGTGAAGAGCATCTCGTAAAAGGATTCATTAAGTGTCAGAAATGGCGCATTAATTCTGGCCGCATCTAACCGCATGTATGTATAGTTGAGAGGGAGGAATTATTCGCGCCACTGGCACTCACTCCTTTCGGAGTCACCTCCGCGATGCTATGGCGTTCTCCCTGTGCATACTTCGTGCACGTCGATCGTCGAACACCGGGCTCTCATCATGTCATCCTTTTCTGAAACAATAAAAAAGGCCACCCTTACGGGTAGCCTGTTGTATTGTATGGCGGAGAGGGAGGGATTCGAACCCTCGGAACGCTCGCGCGTTCACTTGATTTCGAGTCAAGCCCATTCGGCCTCTCTGGCACCTCTCCGAACAAGGCGCATAGGATACGCGCTATCGATTTCGCGCTCAACACATACCACGCTATTCACCCAGCAATTCAACTTCCAGGCCGGAAATAGACGTAAGAAGTCACCCCATGTCTCGGCACCAGCATTTTTACAACCTTCCAGCAAGCCAACGAGGGAGCAGCCAGGGGCTGTCGGACTTAACGCTGTTTGGCTGCAAACAGTTAAGTTCGACAGCCTTTAGGGTATCAAGGACCACTACACCCTCATCACCAGCCACCAGCGCCATGGCCACCTCGGTGGCTTCGTAGAATGCATCCTTGCAGATATCAGTAGCAATGGCAGTGGGAGAAACCAGCAGAAAAACCACGACGCACAATATCAGGCGGTTATTCATTCCCCCTCTCCCGGTGTTTTGCGCCGTGCACGAAAAAACTGCCGCAGCATGTCACTGCATTCCTCGGCCAACACCCCGCCCTGCACACTCACTTGATGATTCAGCGGGGTATTCTCTAACAGGGAAAAGACACTCCCGGCGGCACCGGCGCGCGGGTCTGTAGCGGCATACACCACCCGGGCAACTCGCGCGTGCACAATGGCGCCGGCGCACATCACACAGGGCTCCAGGGTCACGTACAAGGTGGTGCCGGTGAGGCGATAATTCGCAGCGGTCAGCCCTGCCGCACGCAGGGCCATGATCTCGGCATGGGCGGTCGGGTCATGAGCGCCGATGGGCTGATTCCAGCCTTCGGCCAGCAGGCTGTTGTCGCACACGATAACGGCGCCCACAGGCACCTCGCCCGAGGCCTCGGCGCGTTGTGCCAGCGCCATGGCGTGGCGCATCCACTGCTGGTCGCGCGGCGTGCCTTTGCTAAAATTCCGGCTCGCGGAAATCGTGCGGCTTTCCAAGGTCGCTCGCCCTACTCCCACTCGACTGTAAACAAGCCAGGAAAAGCCAGTAGTGGCGCGGGTTTTGAGGGGGCTATAAGTGTCAATACCATAAAAAATACCATGTTCAATGTTTGTTGCTAATCGAGTAGAAAAAGTGGCCAGCAGAACGCTGCACACAACATCCTATACCACCTTCCGGGCTTTGACTTCCAGGTGTATGCCTTCCTGCTCCTGCAGATAACTGATCATCGCACACAGGTTGCTCGCCTGGGGGTTCCCTTTCGGCCCAAACATACGCATGAGGCTCTTGCTCGACTTTTCGAAAACCCGGGACAGCACCTCGAACCCGATCGTCGATTTGATATAGTCGCGCAGCACTGCCTTGCCAGTATCGACATCACCGGCGGGCCGGCATTCAACCCCTTCTTGCAGCAGGGCCTTGCGAAACGCTGAATCCCGTTGGGCACGTGCCTGGATGGTATCCATAAGATCCTTTGTCAAAGCCATTATCACACCCCTTACCTTTTCCCGTATGCCTATGCAGCCTTCACCTTCACGGTTTTTCCAATCCGGGCCAGCATGTTGACCAGTCTGTCGATGGTGAACTTGTCAATCTTGCCGCGCATCAGGTCACTGATTCTCGGCTGGTGAACGCCAAACACCTCTGCAGCTTCTTTCTGACCCAGCCCTGTATCCTCGATATATTGACGCAGTGCAATCATCAATTCTGAACGAATCTTCAGATTCTGCGCCATCGCCGGATTATCCTCCAGCGCCTCAAATACATTGCGGTAACTTTTTGAGATCTTCATTTCCGCTTCCTCTTTTCTACTAACGCCTTGTATCTGGCTTTAGCCAACTCGATATCCGCCTTGCGTGTTTTCCGTGTCTTCTTTTGAAAAGCATGCAACACGTAAATGGCCTCTTCGAATCGGGCGACATAGATCACCCGGTAAATACCGGCCGCGTCCTTAATGCGGATTTCAACAGCCCCGGCACCAACGGTATTCATTGGCTTCCAGTCACTTGGCTGCAGCCCGGCCTGGACATTACTGAGCTCAAAACCCGCTTCCCGACGTGCGCCTGCCGGAAAGTGCTTGAGATCGTCCAATGAGCTACCCACAAAGCGCACGTCTTTCATAAAAGCAATTATACAAGATTTTGTATTTATATCAAATTTTGTATATTCTGGCGCATTGAACGTCGGGCAAGACGCGCTCGATCACGAACACCATGACTTTTCAGGGCAGGTTTTTCGGGTGTTTTATTGGTTCTATCAAAGACTTGTGGACTTTTAGTGCCATGAATGGCTTGTTACGCATGGCATGGTATTTCTTCACAGCCATGATAGCGGCAAGCGCAATACCATGAAGAATGGCTGCCAGCCGCTGCCGTCCACCGGGTGATGTCAGACAAAAACCGGGAAAAGCCAAATGTTACAGACAGTTAGACCTGAATTGCCGGACGGTGCCTGCCAGTACCAGACATTGCCAACCAGTACCGGCTACTCCCACTC
>CAZTPE010000025.1:0-16847 GCA_964614545.1 uncultured Ectothiorhodospiraceae bacterium | reverse complement strand
AAGGGCTGACCTCGCAGAAGTTCATCGTCCTCGGCGACGGTCAGATCCGCCAGTAAGCGCGGTCATCAGCAGTAATGATCGGCATCTACGGCGGCACCTTCGACCCGGTGCACTTCGGCCACCTACGCGCGGCGCTGGAGGTCTATCAGGGTCTCGGCCTGCACGAGATGCGCCTGCTTCCCTGTTACCAGCCGCCGCACCGTGCGCCGCCGGCGGCCGATGCGCGGGCGCGCCTGACCATGCTGCGTTCGGCGGTGGGAACGGATACTCGCGGCCTGGTGGTGGACAACCGCGAGATGCGGCGCGAGGGGGTGTCGTACATGGTGGACACCCTGGCCTCGCTGCGTGCGGAGTTGAATGACGAGCCGCTGTGCCTGGTGCTGGGCGCGGATGCCTTTTTGCAGCTGCACCGCTGGCATCGCTGGGAAGAGATTGTTTCGCTGGCGCATCTGGTGGTGACACATCGCCCCGGCTGGACGCTGGATGTCGGCGCAATGGAGCTCGATCCGGCCCTGGCACGGCTGTGGCAGGATGCCCTCGCCGATGAGGCTAGTGAGCTGGCAGCGGCCCCGGCGGGGCGCATACTGCAGTTCACCATCACCGAGCTGGACATCTCGGCGACGCGTATCCGGGCGATGGTGGCAAAGGGCGAAAGCCCACGATTTCTGGTGCCGGATGTAGTGTGGAATCTGATCCGCCTGCAAGGTTTGTATGATATCAAGAGAGAAGTGGATGAAGACTGAAGAACTGACCACACTGGTGGTGGATGCCCTTGAAGATCTCAAGGCCGTGAATCTGCACGTCATCGACGTGCGCGACAAGACCAGCATTACCGACGTGATGGTTATCGCCACCGGCACCTCCTCCCGGCATGTGCGCTCGCTGGCTGAAAATGTCGCGCTGACGGCCAAGAGACAAGGCGTGCCTGCACTGGGTGAAGAGGGTATCGATGCCGGTGAATGGGCGTTGATCGATCTGGGCGATGTGGTGGTGCATGTGATGCAGGAGGAAATCAGGGACTTCTATCAGCTGGAAAAACTGTGGGAGACGGACGAGGCGTCCGCCGGCGAAGCTGGCCAGCCCGGCTAGCCTGTCGGATTTAGGAAAAATCTACTGCGTTGATGGGAGAGCGGCTGTGCGTATCCACCTGATTGCCGTGGGCAGCAAAATGTCCGCCTGGGTGACGCAGGGCTTCGAGGAATACGCCCGCCGCCTGCCGACCGATTGTGCCCTGCAACTGGTGGAGATCGCTGCCGGTAAGCGCGGCAAGAATGCCGATATCGCGCGCATCACCCGTGATGAGGGCGAGCGTACCCTGGCCGCCATCCCCAAGGGGGCATTGGTCGTCGTGCTGGATGTGAAGGGCCGGGCCTGGAGTACCGAACAGCTGTCGCAGCAGCTCGATGGCTGGCTGCACGACGGCCGCGACATAGCCTTGTTGGTGGGTGGTCCCGAGGGGCTGGCGCCGGAATGCCTGGCGCGCGCGGAACAGCGCTGGTCGCTGTCGCCGCTGACTCTGCCCCATCCGCTGGTGCGCATCGTCGTCGCCGAACAGCTCTATCGCGCCTGGAGTATTCTCAATGGCCATCCCTATCACCGCTGACCTGCCGTGGTGAGCCTGCCTGACATCTATCTCGCTTCGTCCTCGCCGCGCCGCCGTGAACTGCTGGATCAACTCGGCGTTTGCTTTGCCGTGGTGGCGCAGGATGTGCCGGAACACACTGTATCCGACGAGACGCCCGAGGCCTATGTGCGGCGCTTGGCGCTGGAGAAGGCGCAGGCGGGGTGGCGCTCTTTGCCCGTTGATGCCCACTGCCCTGTGCTGGGGGCCGATACCACGGTGGTTGTGGATAACACGGTGCTGGGCAAGCCGGCCGGTCGTGAGGAGGCACTGGCCATGCTGGCGATGCTGTCCGGTCGTGCGCATCGGGTGTTGTCGGCGGTGGCCGTGGTTGGCGATAGGGTCAGTGATGTGTCCGATGGGGGAGAACTCCGACAAGGACTAGGGCAATATAGGACGTCGGTGCGTCTCAGCGAGAGCCGGGTGTGGTTTCGCCGTATCGACGAGCGGGAGCGCGCGGCCTACTGGGCCAGCGGTGAACCAGCCGACAAGGCCGGGGGGTATGCCATCCAGGGCCTCGGTGCCATGTTTGTCGAACGCCTGGACGGCAGCTATTCCGGCGTCATGGGCCTGCCCCTTTTCGAGACGGCTGAACTGTTGCAGGGCCTGGGCATCGAATTATTGATAGGCGCAGAAAAATGATCGCCAGACAATTATAAGGACACCAGCAAGCAATGAGTGAAGAGATTCTGATCAATGTCACCCCGCGCGAGACCCGTGTGGCAATGGTGGAAAACGGCATGCTGCAGGAGGTGTTTATCGAGCGCGTCAGCTGCCTGGGGCTGGTGGGCAATATCTACAAGGGCAAGATTCAGCGTGTGCTGCCGGGCATGCAGGCGGCCTTCGTCGATATCGGCCTGGAGCGCACCGCCTTTTTGCATGCCTCGGACATTGTTGCGGAAAATGGCGCCGAGAAAAATGGCGACAACATCATGCAGCTGGTGCATCAGGGGCAGGAAATCCTCGTCCAGGTAGTGAAAGATCCCCTTGGCACCAAGGGCGCGCGGTTGACCACCCACCTGTCCATTGCGGCACGTTTTCTGGTCTTCATGCCGGGGCAGGAACACATCGGCGTGTCGCAGAAGATCGAGGGTGAGGAAGAGCGCCAGCATCTGCGCGAAATCATCACTGGACTGGTGAAAGAGATCGGCCAGGGTGGTTACATTGTGCGCACCGTGGCCGAGCGTATGAGCGAGGCCGAGCTGCGATCCGATATGGAGTTTCTGCACAAGATGTGGGCGGAAATCCAGGAACGCGCGGTGACCCTGCCGGGGGGGGCACTGGTGCATGAAGACCTGCGCCTGCTGATGCGCACCATGCGCGATCAGGTGGGCGCGGAGGTGGAAAAGGTGCGCATCGACTCGCGCGAGAATTACGACAAAGTGATGAAGTTTGCCAGCAAATTCATCCCCGAGCTGGCGCCGCGCATCGAATACTATCCGGGCGAGCGGCCCATCTTTGATCTCTACAATATCGAAGACGAAATCCAGAAGGCGTTGGGGCGCAAGGTGCAGCTCAAGTCCGGCGGTTATCTGATTATCGATCAGACCGAGGCCATGACCACCATCGACGTCAACACCGGTGCCTTTGTCGGCCACCGTAATCTGGAAGAGACCATCTTCAAGACCAACCTTGAGGCCACCCAGGCCATCGCCCGTCAACTGCGGCTGCGCAATCTGGGTGGCATCATCATTCTCGATTTTATCGACATGTCCGAGCCGGAACACCGGGCGCAGGTGATGCGTGCGCTGGATCGGAGCCTGGAACGGGATCGCGCCAAGAGCCATATCTGTGAAGTGTCCGGGCTGGGGCTGGTGGAAATGACGCGCAAGCGTACCCGTGAAAGTCTGGAGCATGTGCTGTGCGAAGCCTGCCCCACCTGCGAGGGACGCGGTTCGGTGCGCACCGCGGAAACCGTGTGCTACGAAATATTCCGTGAACTGCTACGCGAGGCGCGCCAGTTTGATGCGCAGCAGTTTCTGGTCCTTGCCTCACAGGAAGTGGTGGACATCATGCTGGATGAAGAATCCACCAGTGTTGCCGAGCTGGAAGAGTTTATCGGTAAGCCCATCCGCTTCCAGGTCGAGACACTGTATACCCAGGAACAGTTTGATGTGGTGTTACTGTAAATCAGTCAGGGTATCTGTCGCCGTACTGTGAAGACTTTGCTATCTATTCTACGTTATACCTGGGTTACCGCCTGGTACGCCATTGCCGTAACCGTGGTGCTTCTGGCCGTTCTGTTCAGTGGCATGCGTCTGTTGCTGCCTTATGCCGTGGATTATCGCAGTGAGATCCAAAGTGAATTGTCTCGCTATATCGGCCAGCCTGTAAACATCGATACGCTGGATGCCGAATGGCAGGGCCTGGAACCTTCACTGGTGCTGAAAGATGTCACACTGCTGGATGCAGGTGGTGAGACGGCGGTACTGCAGTTCCAGAAAATTCGCCTCGGCCTGGACTGGCTGGCGTCCATTGCCCTGCGAGATGTGGTGTTCAGTGGTATCACTCTGGTCGGCCTTGATCTGACGCTGACCAAGTTTGCCGACGGTCATGTCGCCCTGCAGGGCCTGGCGGACAGGGGTGGCAATCAGGATCTGGATGCGCTGACGGGTTGGCTGTTCTCCCAGGGTGAATTGCGTATCGAGGATAGTGATCTCACCTGGATTGATCAGCGCCTGGCAAATTCGCCCAAGCTTCAACTGGCGGATGTGAACATTCTGTTACGCAATGATGGTCAGCAGCACTGGCTCGATGTCTCACTCACATTGCCGGAATATGCCGGTGAGTCGCTGAGCCTGTCGGTGGAGATGCAGGGCGATCCGCTGGCACCTGCCAAGGGGCGAAAAACACGTCTCTATGTCGAAGGCAAGGCAATCAATTTTGCCGGGCTTCTACCTGAGCTGCAGATTTCGGGCATAGAGATGGGCGTTGAAAACGCCGATTTCCAGTTATGGATGGACTGGCGTAATGGTGAAATACGGAAGGTACAGGGCACGGCTGACTTGAAGGCGATCACGCTGGCTGGCGGGCAGGGTGCCGGGCGGGTGCGGCATTCTGTGGACAAGCTTGCCGGCCAGATAAACTGGCAGAAAGATGCCGATGGCTGGCGCTTTGATGGCGAGAATATCGTCCTCATTCGCGGCGATGATTTCTGGTTGCCGAGTCGTATATCGCTGTCCTATCTGCATACCGAGTCACCCAGCGAACCGCGTGATGGGGGGGCGGCAGCCGCGTTACCCGCACAGCTGGATTTGGCAATCAGCTTTCTGCGGCTCGATCGATTGAGTGAGCTGTTACCCTTCCTTTCCAGTGTCTTGCCAGAGGACGGGGCCGCCGCTGAAGACGGGCAGCAGGTTGCGCAAAAGTCTGCACAGAAACTGTTGCAGGCATTGCAGGGCATAAATCCCCGTGGCGAAATCTATGACCTGCGGGCGACATGGCAGATGGGTGATGATACGCGTTTGCAAAGCTATGCCCGTTTTGAAAACCTCATCAGCAACGCCTGGAACAGTGTGCCGCCAGTCAGCGATGCGACGGGACAACTGTGGCTGGAGAATAACGCCGGGCAGGTGCTTATCGAACGGGCGGTACTGGCGGTGAAATTGCCGGATCTGTTTCGCGACCCGCTGCCGCTGGATTATCTCAGCGGCCAGATTGCCTGGCAGACAGGCGCCGACGGTTGGCATCTGATGGCCCGAAACCTGCGCGCCGGGAATCAGGACATCCGCACCCGTGCGACGCTGGATTTGTGGAAAACGGCGGATCACCCCTCGCCCTTTATTTCCCTGGTGGGGAGTTTTTCTGATGCCGATGGTAGCCGGGTGTCACGCTATCTTCCCGTCGGTATCCTCGATGAGCACACGGTGGACTGGTTGGATTATGCCATCAAGGCTGGGCATGTCAGTACCGGCGGTGTGATCTTGCACGGTCGCTTGTCGAATTTTCCCTATGATGCCGGCAATGGTCATTTTGAGGTGCGTTTTCAGGTTCAGGATGCGCTGCTGGACTACGCTCAGGGTTGGCCGCCGATAGCGGATATTGACGCCGAAGTGCTGTTCCGGGGGCGTGCGATGGAAATCAATGCCGAACGCGGTAGGATTTTTCAGTCGAATATCCGCTGGGCAAAGGTCGCCATTGAGGACATGCAGGCCAAGCCGACCGTTGTCACGGTGCGGGGTGATGTCCACGGACCGACCCAGGAAAAGCTGGATTATTTGATTCAGAGCCCGCCGCTGAGACAGAAATTTGGCCAGTATCTGGAAATTCTACGGGCAGAAGGCGACAGTCTGCTGAGTCTGGATCTGGCCCTGCCGCTGCAGACAATGGAGGATACCCGGGTCAGCGGTACGCTGCGGATGGATGACAATGCCTTATCTGTTCCGCCACTGGGTGAAGTGTTGAGCCACATCCAGGGCACGCTGCACTTTTCCAGTGACGGCCTGCAGGCCGAGGCGATGACGGCCGATCTGCTGGGGCAGCCGGTGGTGATGGATATTCTGCGTACGGCCAATGGCCAGACCCGGTTTCACGCCACGGGGCGCTTCGATGCCGTTGATCTCAGCCGCCGCTATTTGCCGCAGGTGTCTGATCTTCTGCAAGGCGGCAGCGAGTGGGATGTCAGTCTGGATGTGCCCATGGATGGTCAGTTGTCGACACAGCAGGCCGTTGTGTTGCGGGTAAAGAGTTCCATGCTGGGGGTGACATCGCGCCTGCCGTCGCCGCTGAAAAAGAGCGCGGATGATCTGTTGCCATTGAAACTGCGGGTGAATTTCCCGCCGGCACAGGAGCCTGTGCTGCGTCTGGCCTATGGCGGTTTTCTGTCCGGTATCTTTGAGTTTGGCGAGGGCGGGCCCATGGGGCTGCATCGCGGAGAATTGCGTTTCAGCACGGATGCAGCAGTGCTGCCTGAACAGCCGGGTCTGCGCGTGGTGGGTTGGCTGGACACCTTTTCCCTGGATGACTGGGGCAGCATTTTGGGTGGCGGCGACGGAAAAGGCGCCTCGTGGTTGCTGTCGACGGATCTGGCCGTGCGTGAGGCCGAAGTCTTTGGGCAGAAGCTGCATAATCTGAAGTTGAAGGTAGTGCCGGAGGAATGGTATTGGCAGGCGCAGGTGGAAAGCCAGGAATTGCGCGGGCGGCTGCGCATCCCCCGTGGCGATGTGCACCGGCCCCTGGTGGCTGAGCTGGATTATTGCAGGCTCGACTCCCTCAATATCACGGCCAATCCTGAGACATCGATGGATCCTCGTAGTCTGCCACCGTTAAAGGTGCGCATCGGCGATCTGCGCTACAAGCAACGCCGCTATGGCGGGCTGCAGCTGGAAACGGTGCCGGTGCACAATGGCCTGAAGATCAAGCAGCTGTTGCTGACCCCTAGAAAGACGCACCTGAGTGCCAGTGGTGGATGGTTTGTGCGAGGCAGTGGGGAGCAATATTCAAAAGTCGATATTCAGGTGAAGAGTGAAAATGTTGAAAAGACGTTGAAGGCCTTCGGTTATGTGGGCAGCATCCGCGGCGGGGAAGGAACGGTAAAGTTGTCGTTGCAATGGCCGGGTTCACCGGTGGTGCCGGATGAGAATCTGGAACTGGTGCGTGGCAACGCGAGCATGGATCTGCGCAATGGACAGCTGTTGGAAGTGGATCCGGGGGCGGGGCGCCTGTTTGGCCTGCTGAGCCTGCAGACCCTGCCGCGGCGCCTGTTGCTGGATTTCTCTGATGTGTTCCGTGAGGGCTTCCGCTTCGACCGTATCCGGGGCGATTTCCTCATCGAGGAGGGGGACGCCTACACCAGTAATCTCTACATGGTGGGGCCGGCGGCGCGGGTGGATATCACCGGGCGCACGGGTCTGGTGGCGAAGGATTACGATCAGCTGGTGACGGTAACGCCAAAGGTTTCGGAAACGCTGCCGCTGATTGGTGCATTGGCGCTTACACCACAGATAGGTGCGGCAATTCTTTTTGTGCAAAAAGTCCTGGAGCCGCAGATCAACAAGGCCACACAGACACGGTACAACATCACTGGCCCCTGGACGGCGCCAAACGTCGTCAAACTGAAATAGCCCCGGTGCAAGATGAGTACTTCGTCAATATAACCTGGACGGTGTACTAGTGTAGGTCGTCACTCATTTCATAACTTATAATGGCCCCATTTTTCACCATTCAGCGTTGCTCGTTGTCGCCATAGGCCCACTATGACTCCGCCTCGCGCCTTGCCTGGTAAAAAATGGGACTCATTCTAATGTTACAAAATGAGTGACGACCTACACTAGTGCCGAGTCAGTGGAAAAGTTGGTTTTTTGCTGCCTTTCCAAGGTGTTATGCTAGACAGCCCTATATTAATAGCAGTCTATTGATCACTTCTGCTGCCGGGATGGCGGCCTAATAAAAAAACAGGAAATTCTATGAGTAAAGTGGCGGCAATCCAGATGGCCTCCGGGCCCAACGTCAATGCAAACCTCATCGAGGCTACACGGCTGATCACCATGGCCGCGGATGCCGGCGCGGCGCTGGTGGTGTTGCCGGAAAACTTCGCCATCATGGGCCTGTCTGAGTTCGACAAGGTGAAAATCCGTGAGGCCGACGGCCAGGGCGTGATTCAGGATTTTCTCAATGAACAGGCCGCCAAGCACGGCGTGTGGCTGGTAGGGGGCACCATCCCGCTGGCGGCGCACGATCCCGACAAGGTGCGCAGCGCCTGCCTGCTGATCGACGACCAGGGCCAGCGCGTCGCCCGCTATGACAAGATTCATCTATTCGATGTCGAGCTGCCGGACAATGGCGAGCGTTACGTCGAGTCGGAGACCATCGAGGAGGGCGATCAGGTGGTGGTGGTCGATACCCCTTTTGGCCGGCTGGGGCTGGCCGTTTGCTATGACCTGCGCTTTCCGGAACTGTTTCGGCAAATGACGGATCAGGAGGTCGAACTCATCGCCATTCCTTCCGCCTTTACCTCCATCACCGGCATGGCTCACTGGGAGCCCCTGGTGCGTGCGCGGGCAATCGAGAATCTCTGCTATGTGATCGCCGCCGGACAGGGCGGCTATCATGTCAACGGACGCGAGACCTATGGCGACAGCATGATCGTCGACCCGTGGGGGCGTGTGCTGGATCGCCTGCCCAGCGGTTCCGGCTTCGTGCTGGCTGAACTGGACATGGGCAATCTGGAATCCATTCGGCGTAATTTCCCGGTGCTGGAGCATCGCCGCATGCAGTGCACGTCGACCTGAGTGACCTGCCAAATCCCCTGAATTCGGGCTGCCCGTCCAGAGGGAGGCCGTTTTCACTTGCGCGGGTATTCCCGCTTCACTTGGTCAATATCAGCTTGTCCTGCCGGGTGATGCGCAGACGATAAGTCTGGCCTGCGTGCCCGATGCAGATCTCCCGCTGCCCCTGAAACAGGGTGCGGCTGTCGATGCGGATGGACTCGGCAGTAGTGTCGGCCGCGCCTGAATCCGTTGTCTCTTTTCTCATGCTGAACCTCATCCGATGTCCTCGCGGCGATCCGTTCCCGGTTCGCCGGTCTGTGGTGTCCATCATAGGCATTCTTGCCTCTCTGTCAATGCGAATAAGAATGATTCCTATTTACTTTTGAGTTTTCCCCGGCCATAATTCCCCTCAGCCAGCCACGGGTGCTCTGATCGAGAGGGCCATTGCCAGCCAGTAACGTCGCCCGGCCAAAGGGGCCGAGGCGGGAAGACAATGTTTTTGGGAGACTTTGACGTGAGCAAGCAATGCAATCTATTTTGTGGCGCCATCGCCGCAGCAGTACTGGGCATGACCCTGCCGGCTGGCGCCGCAGACGATGAATCCACCAGTGACGAGACGGTGGCCAAGGTGCTGGACAAGGTAATGGTGATCGGCAATCCGGCCAATATCGACGAGATGCCGGGCTCGGCCCATTCGGTGAGCCGCGAGGATATCCGCGCGCAGAACTACGATGACATCAACCAGGTGCTGCGCAAGGTGCCGGGGGTTTATGTGCGGCAAGAGGACGGTTTTGGCCTCTTCGCCAACATCAGCCTGCGCGGTGCGGACACCAGCCGCAGCGCCAAGGTGACGATGATGGAAGATGGCGTGCTCACCGCGCCGGCACCCTATTCCGCCCCGGCGGCCTACTACACCCCCACCATCGGCCGCATGAGCGGGTTGGAGATCCTCAAGGGCTCCAGCCAGGTCAAGTATGGCCCGCAGACCACCGGCGGCGTTATCAACTACCTCTCCACCCCCATCCCCCTGAAGCAGACTGCCTACCTGAAATCCTCTTACGGCAGTTTTGACGACCTGCGCACCCATACCTATGTGGGCAATACCGTCGACACCGGCGCGGGGCAGGTGGGTTTCCTGCTGGAGGGCTATTTCCGCCAGAACCAGGGCTACAAGACCATCGACGAGACACCGGACTTTCGCAACGGCGACGATACCGGTTTCACCAAGTCCGAGCCCATGATCAAGCTTTCCTGGGAACCGGATACCGCCATCTATCAGCGCCTCGAATTCAAGTACGGCAGCTCCGAGCTGGACGCCAATGAGACCTACCTGGGCCTGAGCGAAGACGACTTCGCCGCGGATCCCTTCCGGCGCTATTCGGCGAGCCGTTTCGACAATATTCAGAGCACGCAAAAACGCAGCTACCTGCGCTATGCCGTGGCGCCCTCGGATGATGTGGACGTCATCGCCACCCTGTACAAAAACACCTTCTCGCGCAACTGGTACAAACTGAAGGATCTGCGCAACGTCAACGGCAACACCATCAAGCTCTCCAATGCCCTCGCCGGCGCACAGAACGGGGAAGGGCTGGACTGCCTGCACGGTGACCTGGCCTGCACCCTGCGGGTGCGAGCCAACAACCGTGACTACGAGTCGCAGGGTGTCGATATGGTCGGCTATTACCGCTTCGGCAGCGATGCGCTGGCGCATGAAGTCTCCGCCGGCATTCGTTTCAACCAGGACGAGGTGCGCCGCTTCCAGTGGGATGATGACTACAGCCAGCTGGCCAATGGCGCCATCGACGGCATGACGCCGGGCATACCCGGCGGCGCCGGCAACCGTCTGCAGAAGACCGATGCCATTGCCGTGTTCCTGCAGGACAGCATTCAGGCCGGTGCCTGGGGCTTCACTCCCGGGGCTCGCTTCGAGCAGCTGGACCAGACCTACGAGGACTACAACAGCCCGGCCAAGTCCGGCAGCAACCAGATGGGTATGTGGGCCGCCAGCCTCGGCGCCACCTATGCCTTCAACGATGCCTGGATCGGCTTCGCCAGCATCAACCGTGGTTTCTCGCCGCCCAGCCCGAAGAGCGCCGTCGGCGGCATTACCGAAGAGACCAGCCTGGCCTATGAACTGGGCGCGCGTTACACCAACGCCAACCAGGCCCTGGCGGTGGAGACGGTGGCCTTCTACACCGACTTCAACGACCTGATCGTGATCGACAACATCGGCGGCACCGGCACCGGCGACACCGAGAACTTCGGCAAGGTGCGCAGCTATGGTCTGGAGTTCTCCGCCCAGTATGACGCCGGCATCGCCAATGGCTGGTCGGTCAGAAATCCCTGGTTCCTGACCGCCACCTACACCAATGCCACCCAGCGGAACGCCGCCACCTCCACCGATGCGGAGTCTATCTTCAGTTATGGAGAAGTGGGCAACAAGGTGCCCTATATCCCCGAGCTGGTACTCAGTCTCGGTACCGGCATCGAGTCGGCGCGCTGGGGCGGCAACATCAGCGGCAGCTACGTCAGTGAGGCCTACACCAGTGCCAGCAATGTCGATGAACCGATCAATGGTGACGGCAATCCCGATGCCCGCTTCGGCACCACCGATGCTTATTTTGTCGCCGATGTTTCCGCCTTTTACCGTATCCGCGAGGGCGTGAAACTCTTTGGCGGTGTGCAGAATGTGGCCGATGTGAGCTATCTCGTCTCGCGTCAGCCGGAAGGGCCGCGCCCGGGTATGCCCCTGTTCGCTTACGCGGGTCTGGAAATGGACCTCTAACAGCTTGTTGGAAAGGGCATCCAGCCCTTTTCAACCTAAGTTCAACATACGAAAGCAAAATCGAAGACTTGGCAGTCTTCGATTTTGTTGAAGCAGTTTATTAACCGGGTGGCGTAGCGGAAGCCGCGCCACCCATTTGTTGCGAGTGGAAGGTCATCATGTATAGCTTATTTCAACAGGGCGGGGCAGTCATGTATGTGCTGCTGCTCATGTCCGTTCTCGCCACCGCCATCATTCTGTTGAAACTGTATCAGTTTTCCCGCAGCGGCCTGCGCCGCTCGGCATTCGTCGATGATGTCGTCTCGGCCCTGCAGCGCGATGAGCAGGATCAAGCCCTGCAGAGTTTGCAGCAGCAGAACAGCCCCGTCGCCCGGGTGCTGGAAAGCGCGCTACGCTGCGGTGCCGACCCCGCTATGTCCACCGGGGATGTTGAGGCAGAAGTAAGCCGGGTGGGCAGCGCACAGATCCGCGCCCTGGAATCCTGGTTGCGGGGCCTGTCGTCCATCGCCCACCTGAGTCCGCTGCTGGGGCTGCTGGGTACGGTGACCGGGATGATCGTTGCCTTTATGAATCTCGAGGCGGCCGGCAGTCGGGTTGATCCCTCCATTCTTTCCGGTGGTATCTGGGAGGCCTTGCTCACCACTGCCTTCGGCCTCACCGTGGCCATACCCGCCATGGCGGCTTTCTATTACCTGGAAGGGGAGGTCGATCATGTACGTGCTGACATGAAGGATGCCAGCATTCGGGTGCTGCGCCATTTTGGCAAGACCCCTCATATAGGTACCCACGATGATGAGCGCATCGAGGATGAGACCCATGGAATTTGAAGGCCGGGCCCGCATTCATTCTCATCTGGATATCGCGCCACTGATCGATATCGTCTTTCTGCTGCTGGTGTTTTTCATGCTCACCAGCACCTTCATGGTGCCGGAGGCCATTGAGCTGGAGTTACCGGAATCGAGCAGCGCCACGGTTACCGATATCACACCTATTATCGTGTCGCTGGATCAAACGGGGCAGCTTGCCCTCAACGGGGAACGCATTGAACTGGAACAATTGCGTGGGGCCATCGAGCCCTTGCTGAAAGCGGATGCCGGTGCCGCCATCACCCTGAAGAGCGACGCCCATACCCAGGTGCAGCAATTGCTCGGCGTAATGGATGAAATCCGCGCCGCCGGCGGCACGGACGTGGCCCTGGCGACCCTGCAGAAATAGACGGGGCCATGACTATTACCCGCCTGCACATGAGCGTGATGCTGGTGCTTGCCCTGGCCCTGCATGGGGCTCTGGCCCTGTGGCTGGTGCCGTCGCAGCCGACCCTGCCGGAGCCGCCGCCCGAAGTGTCGTTGCGCATCAATCTGCTGGCTATGGTGGCGGACAGTATGGTGAATGCCGCGCCGCAGCCTGCTGTACCGGTACCGGAGCCGCTCCCCGAGCCGGAACCCTTGCCTGAGCCAGAACCTCTGCCTGAGCCGGAACTGCCGCCCGAGCCCATTCCTGAGCCCGAGCCTATTCCAGAGCCGCTTCCCGAACCCAAACCGGTGCAGGAAACATCGCCGTCACCCACGCCGCCGCAGGAGCCGGTCGCCGACGCAATACCGGAAACCGTGCCGACGCCGGTAGCGGAGCCGGTCAGTGCGCCACTGGATGCCGTTGCCACCGTGCACTACGAACAGCTGCTGGTCGCCTGGCTGGAAAAACACAAGAAATACCCGCGCCGCGCCAAGCGGCTGCGCATCGAAGGGGAGGGGATGTTGCGGATTCGTATCGACCGCAGTGGTCGGGTGTTGCAGGTCGAGCTGGAGAAACGCACCGGCAATCGCTTCCTCGACAAGGGTGCCTTGGCGATGGCAGAGCGGGCGAATCCGTTTCCGCCGATGCCGGACAATGATCCGCGCGCGGAGCTGGAATTCCGGGTGCCGGTGGCGTTCCAGCTGAATTGACGCTTTGCCTTCCGTAGGGTGGGCGGTGCTCACCCTGCGGATGAGTTTCGCCTGCTAGCCTTTTTCTTCCACCAACTCACGCAGATAACGAAACAGCAGGCGCGCCGAGCGTGGCGGCTTATTGGCCAGCTTTTCCTTGCCGGCGTTGCGCATTAGCTGGCGCAGGTACTGGCGGTCGACATCCGGGTACTGCGTCACCAATTCCTCCAGCACATGATCGCCTTCCTCCAGTAGCCGGTCACGCCAGCGTTCGATGCGGTGCAGCTGCGCCGCCGCTTGGCGTGATTGCCCGCGCAGGGCGTCCAGTTTCTCGCGAATGGGCTCGGGGTCGACATTGCGCATCATACGTCCGACATATTGCAGCTGGCGTTTGAGGGCGCCACGGCTGTGGATGCGCCGGGCCTCGACGATGGCGTCGTACAGGCTCTCGGGCAGTTCGAATTTCTTGAATTGCTCCGGTGTCAGGTTGACCAGTTCCTCGCCCAGTTCCTGCAGGGCGTGCATGTCCCGCTTAAGCTGGGATTTGCTCTTTGGCGTTTCGTTGTCGTCATCTGTGGTCATGATGATTTGTTCCTGCGTTCTGATTACAGCAGTACTTGCTCGATACCGCCCTGTTTGATGCGCTCGGCGAATTGTGTCTGCCAATCGTCACCGAGCAGGCTGCGTGCCACTTCCACGACAATGTAGTCGGTCTCCAGACCGGTGTCGTCGGCATAGCGCGACAGGCCCTGCACGCAGGCCGGGCAGGAGGTGAGCATTTTGACGTTGCCGTCTTTCGCCATGGTTGCGCCGGTCAGCTGTTCGATGCCCTTTTGCAACTCTTCCTGTTTGCGGTAACGCAACTGGGTGGCGATGTCCGGACGTGATACGGCGAAGGTGCCGGCCTCGCCGCAGCAGCGATCCGAGAGCAGCACGTCCTTGCCCAGCAGGGTGCTGGCCACGCCAATGGGGGCGTGGGTCTTCATGGGCTCGTGGCAGGGGGCGTGATAGAGGTACTGCTGTCCCTGCACGCCTTCCAGCTTGACGCCCTTTTCCATCAGGTATTCGTGGATATCCAGCAGCCGGCAGCCGGGGAAGATTTGCTGGAAGCGATACTTCTGCAGCTGATCCATACAGGTGCCACAGGACACGATCACGGTCTTGATATCGAGATAGTTGAGCGTGTTGGCGATGCGGTGGAACAGCACTTGGTTGTTCACTGACAGTTGCTGGCCTTTCTGTTCGTCGCCGGTGGCCGACTGCGGATAGCCGCAGCACAGGTAACCCGGCGGCAGCACCGTCTGCGCGCCAGTCTCATACAACATGGCGAGCGTGGCCATGCCCACTTGGCTGAACAGGCGCTCGGAGCCACAGCCGGGGAAATAGAACACGGCATCGGAATTTTCATCGACTTTGGCCGGGTTGCGCAGGATGGGGATATTCTTGTCGTCCTCCAGGCCCAGGGTCTGACGCATGGTCTGCGCCGGCAGGTGGGCGGGCAGGGGTTTGCGCACGAAGTTGACCACATGCTCCTGCATTTTCGGTTTGCCCGTGGTGGCCTTGGGATGTTTGCCGCTGCCGATTAACTTGAATTGCTTGGCCAGTCGGTAGCCCAGGCGTTGACCTTTGAAACCCCATTGCAGCAGCGCCTTGTACATCAGCTTGATGGTGCGCGGGTCGCTGGCATTGAGGTAGGCCATGGAGGCGCGGGTTGCCAGCCCGGTGCGTTTTTTTCCGAAGGCCTTGAGTAGCTTGCGCATGCGCACCGAGACGTCGCCGAAGTCGATGTCCACCGGGCAGGGGTTGTAGCACTTGTGGCACACGGTGCAGTGGTCGGCGATGTCGTTCATTTCGTCGAAGTGGCGCAGGGAGATGCCGCGCCGGGTCTGCTCTTCGTAGAGAAACGCCTCGATGATCAGGCCGGTGGCGAGGATCTTGTTGCGCGGCGAATAGAGGAGATTGGCGCGCGGGATATGCGTGCTGCACACCGGCTTGCACTTGCCGCAGCGCACGCAGTCCTTGATGTCGTCGTTGAGCGCGCCCAGTTCGGAGGCCTCGAGGATCAGCGCCTCCTGCTGCAGCAGCCGCAGCGAGGGGGTGTAGGCATTGTCCAGCCCGGAACCGGCCATCAGCTTGCCGGGGTTGAAGTGCTGTGCGGGGTCGACCTGCTGTTTATAGCGGGCAAAGGCCTCCACTGTGGCAGGGTCGAGGAACTGCATCTTGGTGATGCCGATACCGTGTTCGCCGGAGATCACACCGCCCAGAGATTCGGCCAGCGCCATGATGCGTTCGACCACTTCGTCGGCCTCTTGCAGCATCAGATAGTCGTTGGAATGCACGGGAATATTGGTGTGCACGTTGCCGTCGCCGGCATGCATGTGGGTGGCGACGAACAGTCGGCTTGCGCGGATCTCTTTGTGAATGTTGTCCAGCCGTTCGCGCACGGCCTCCAGTTCGCGGCCGCCGAAGATGGCCTTGAGCGGTTTTTCCACCGCCTTGCGGTAGGAGATGCGCAGTTCGCGGCGCTGCAGCAGACGGAACAGGGTGTCGTCATTTTTTACATTGCTGCGCGGTGGGTCTATCTGCAGGGCGAAGACCTCGGGGTGCTCGTTGGCGGGTTCGTCGAGATGCTCGAGAATGCAGGCCCACTGCTCGCGGATGGCCTCGAGGTGTTCGCGTGCGGCGGTTTTTTTGTTGTCGAGAATGGCCGTATTCTCTTCGCTGGGCTCGAAATCACGCGCCTGGCGATGCTCCGGCAGGTCGCCAGCGAGATAGTCCAGTACTGCGTCGATCATGCGCAGCTTGTTGCGCGTGGAGGTCTCGATGTTGATGCGTTCGATGGCCTCGCTGTAGTCGCCGAGGCGATCCAGCGGAATAACCACGTCCTCGTTGATCTTGAAGGCATTGGTGTGTGCGGCGATGGCGGCGGTGCGTGCACGGTCTAGCCAGAAGCGGTGGCGCGCCTCAGCACTGACGGCGATGAAGCCCTCGGCGTCGCGCGCATTGGCCATGCGCACCACGGTGGAGGCGGCCTCGGCCACCCGGTCAGCGTTGTCGCCGGCGATGTCCACCAGCAGCACCATCTTCGGCAGATCGCTGCGCGGCGCCTTGGTGCTGTAATTGACGGCGTGCACGTAGCGTTCGTCGAGGTGCTCCATGCCGGCCAGCTTGATGCCCTCGGCGGCATCGAGGTAGTCCTTGGTCTCGACGATGGCCGGTACGGCACGGCGCAGATCGTCGCCGAAGAACTCCAGGCACACGGTGCGGATGTGCGCGGGCATCTTGTGCAGCACGAACACCGCCGAGGTGAT